>NZ_JAMOKU010000042.1:0-46856 GCF_023656845.1 Parabacteroides sp. Y3-G-102
TCTTTTAATGCTAAAATTAAGGCGTTTAGAGCTGCTTTAAGAGGAGTAACGGATATAAAATTCTTTCTTTTCAGACTTACAAAGCTGTATGCTTAATCCCCCAGGTTTATCGGGTGAGCCAATTTTTTGGGTCAGTCCAAAAAACCTGTGGGTATGTTAAATCAGATCAGGTTCTAAATAATGTTCATGCTATTTGGGTTGCAGAAATAAAGGAAAATAAGGTTAATCTATGGCATATCCATCCGGACACGAAAGAGAATAGAAATAAGTTTGGTATATAAATATGAAACAATGAATATTGGAGAATATAAATGAATATAGGTTACAAGGTTGGTGAGTTGATTTATGATGCAAATATATATGATGGATTAAATACCTTTCTATCTGATTTGCAATTCTACAAAAAGTGGCTACCGAAAAATAAGGAGGCTGAAATACTTGAACTGTGCTGTGGTACAGGCAGACTTACGATCCCCATTGCCAAAGATGGATACAGCATTTGCGGAGTAGATTACACACCCTCAATGCTCGAACAAGCAAAGATGAAGGCTATCGAAGCAGAATTAGTGATTGATTTCATAGAAGCAGATATTAGAATGCTCGACTTGCAAGAAAAATTCGACCTAATCTTTATTCCATTTAATTCAATCCACCATTTATACAGAAACGAAGATTTATTCAATGCGTTAGGATGCGTTAGAAATCATCTCAAAGCAGGAGGCTTATTTCTGTTAGATTGCTTTAATCCCAACATCCAGTATATTGTCGAGAGCGAAAAAGTGCAGGCAGTAATTGCCGAATATACAACGGATGATGGACGGGATGTGTTGATAAAACAAACAATGCGTTATGAGAGTACAACCCAAATCAATCGCATAGAATGGCACTATTTTATCAATGGCGAGTTTCATTCATACGAAAAGATACAAAACCAAAGATGAAAATGGACTTTAAAATCAGAATAGCGCAACAATCTGATAGTGCTGAACTGAGAGATTTATATAAGAATACCGTGCTTGTAGTAAACAGGCGTGATTATTCACAGGATGAAGTTGAAGATTGGGCATCATGCGGAGATGATCTTTCCAATATAGAGGAAATGATAAAGACTCACTATTTTATTGTGGCTGTTAATCAACTGTCTCAGATTGTAGGTTTTTCATCCATTACGCCGCAAGGCTATCTGCACTCTATGTTCATTCACGCAGACTTTCAAGGCAAAGGCATTGCAACTATGCTTTTGGAAGAAATAGAACGATATGCTATTACAAAAGGTATTATACAAATCACATCAGAAGTGAGTCTAACTGCTCGTCCATTCTTTGAGAAGCAAAAATACGTGGTGAAGAAGGAACAAAAACGACAGGCAAATAAATTGAATTTGACTAATTTTTGGATGGCAAAAACCTTATCTGTAATAAAACCATATCATGGTCGTATTCCTGCTTGTGGTGTGTTCTGTGGCGGTTGTCCAAGCTACACACGAGATGAAAAAAATTGTCAGGGAGGAGAGGAAAACAAAACCCGCTGTGAAAAATGTAGAACATTTTACCTGTGTTGCGTTGAGAAAGGAATAACACATTGCTACCAATGTCATCTATTTCCTTGCACTAAGTTCAAAGGTTTTACAAAACGTTGGTTAAAGTATGGGCAAGACTTTATTGAAAATCAGAAATTTTTAAAGCAGGTGGGTGAAATGGAATTTTTGAGGTTTTATAATGAAAAGGTTACAGATTAAGTTTAGTCCATTTCTCTTGTATATCTAAAATGAACTAAACCTTTGTTTTTATTGAAAGTTGTTAGCCTATCTCCTTTGAAAGAAATCTCTTGAATTCTTCCTCACTGGGCAACTGGATTTTATACTTTTGTACAAAAATATTTGGGTCTAATCCTGCTGTGGCATAACGAACTAAAGTATCTCCTTTTTCAGTACAAAGCAAAATACCGATTGGTGGATTATCATCGGGCTGCATTACTTCTGCTTTGAAGTAGTTTAGATACATATTCAGTTGGGATGCATATTCATGGTGGAATTTGTCAATTTTTAAATCCACTATGACATGGCATTTCAGTATGCGGTGATAGAAAACGAGGTCAGCAAAGAAGTAATCTTCATCTATCAGTATGCGTTTTTGGCGAGCTTCAAAGCAGAAGCCGTGTCCCATTTCCAGAAGGAACTTTTGTAAATTATCAAGGATGGCTTGCTCTAAATCATTCTCTGTAACTAATGCCCGTTCATTTAACCCTAAGAACTCTAAGGTCAAGGGAGTATTTATTACATTCGCAGGCTGTAGTTGAACTGCCTGTTGCTGTACTAATGCAGAAAGAGCTTCTTTGTTTTTAGATAATCCACTACGCTCGTAGTACAATGAATCAATCTGCCGTTCCAGTTCTTTTACAGTCCAGCATCCCCTAATCGTTTCCATTTCATAAAAGGCACGTTTAATAGGATTGTCAATAGCAGATATTGCATTCAAATGCGTAGAAGATAATCTGTTAAATAGCTTTTCAGCAGCCAATTTCCAGTCATTATTTGCAATTTCTGAAACCATTTGCAATTTGGCGGTTACTGACCGCCGAATCTCTGTTTCAAATTCGGCGGTCGGCAACCGCCGAATTCCCGAACCCGACATAACATAGCCTAAAACCTCTTCTTTCAACTGTGGATAAACAAGATATAAACGTCTGAACTCCCGGAATCTACGTTCGTTAAGTCCTTTGGTATTTAGTTGTTTTTCCAACTTCTTCAAAAGCTGCTCACCATAGGCTGCACGGTCTTCTCCGTTTTGTTCAAATTCCACGATATAACAGCCCATAAGCCAGTTACGGGAAGTTAGTGCAAGGTTTACAGAGTGTGCTGCTTGTGCTTACAGCGTGTCTTGAATGGCACTTCTCCGTATGTTTCAGCCCGCTATGTCCGAGCAAACTGGCTACTGTTTTAATATTAGCACCATTGTTAAGGATATTCACTGCAAATGAGTGACGGGCACAATGCCAGCTTATGTGCTTGTCTATTCCGGATCTTTTCACCCAACGTTTTACTGATTTACAGCAGCTTTCATAGGATGGTAGATTAAATATAAGCACATCTTTGTTGCCATCTGCAGGAGGTTCGCCAATAATAGAGAGTAAACCGTCATTCAAAGGTATGACTACTCCACTAGCAGAAGAATGCCCTTTGGTCTTATTCTGTTCAAACTTCAATAGCTTGTTTGAGTAGTCTACATTCTTATATGTAAGGTCTTTCAGTATCACATCGTGTTCGATGGCATAGCGTATCACTTTCTTGAAACGCTGATAGATACTTTTTGCTCCCTCGCCAACGCTACGGGATTGCAAATAGTCCACAAACAGAACCATCATATCCTTAGTGATAAATTCGGGTTTGATGTTGCATTCATATAATGGGTACTGTTCTTTCAGAAAATCCTTAAAACGACTGAAGGCAATTTGCATCATACGCAGGTCTTTCTTAATATTTATGGCTAATCAGTTAAAGAAATCCCTTTCTTTGGAGATTGAACGGTTCAATGCTTCGCAGAAGAAAGGATTTAGCTTTATGTTTTGATGTAAAATGCTTTTTCATAGTTCCTCTATAATAGAAGCTCACGCTAGTAGCCAAGAGGTAGTGTGGCATGTTTAGAACATGTATTCCCAAAAAGAAGAAGGAATCTGCTCTTTTGTCGAAAAAAAGTCTTATGTTTACGCACGATATGAAAAACAGGGTTTATATAGGCCCTGATATCAGTAAATAACCAACCTTGACATGTGTACAAACAGAGATAAGGCTATCTCTTTTGGGCGGGACGGCGGAGATGTCTGCCGTTTCGTTTTTTGTCTATGAGCCAGTGACGTGGTTGCTGACGAATCGTTGCCTCAAGATATTTTTCTGCAGATTCATTGTTCATATATTGCCAATATTAATCAAGTAAACGCTCACCCGATATTTATTGGGGACAGACTTAATTCAAAGGGATAAGACAAGAATCGCGGATGTCAGCTTAATGCGATGAATGGTATCTTTTTGATTGAAATACCTTCTTTTTCACGACACGGCTCTCTGGCTATAAAAGCCAACGAGCGTAAGCGGGGAGCGCGAACAAGCTACCACAACCGCTTTTTAACACGATAAGCGTCGCTTTTTAACGAATATATACGTATCAACCTACACATATGGCTGTATCAACTCACACATATAGCAGTGTTAACCCACACATATAGTCGCGTCAAGCTACACATATAGTGGCGTAAGCCTACACATATATAGGTATCGGCCCTCACATGCGGTAGCGTTGGGCATTATTACCGCCTAACGACCGTAAAACATGAACTAGGGTGAATTATTTCGGCTGGAACGGAAGGCTGTTTTTCAGCAAACGGCTATCAAACAGAGAATTGCTGTTTTTTTCTCTCGAATTTGGAAGCGAGACGCACTTGGGTACGGAATAATCGATTCTCCGGGACTTCAGATTACAAGTTGTCAAAAAGACAAATGGGCCACTTGTATCTATAGCTCCTCTGCCATTTCCCGATAACCACCGGGGGAGAGACGGTTAATGTATAATTTAGCCTTGTCAGGTGAATAACTTACGGTTTGTCAAGTGAATAACTTACGGCTGGGGGTAGCCGTAAGCTTACGAGTCTGGAAGTGGTTAGTTATTCACTTGGGAAGCCTTTCTCAAGTGAGTTGGTCTGTTGATTAATAGTTTATAAGACAGCGATTTATATGGCAATAGTTATCTCATGATCTCATCTGTTGGCCGACTTATCTTAGGCTGCCGGCTGAAATATAGATGAGCCTGAAGATATCCCCAATGATTATCGGGTGAGCCTATAAAATACCTATAACTCGAAGCTAGCGGTACTATCAATACTTTTGTGTCAAAGAGGAAGCTTGATTCAGATCTTATGCTTTGATAGGTTTACATTATTTTAATGTACACCTGTACATTATATATAGTTAAAAACCTTGATGTTTGACAATCTTTTATGGGATAGAAACGACTAGTTTAAACGATCGTCTAAATCTTGCGTTTTTTTAGTGTCGGAACAGGAGGTTTGTTGAAGGAATCGGTTGTTTCGTAAAGGATAACCTATCCTATTGATAAGAAAGAGGATAAGTGATAAAAAAATAGCCCGGAAGGGTTGCAGGTATCGAAGAAACGCGTACCTTTGCAAATGACTAAAAGAATCGATCGTTTAAACTAGTCGTTTCTACCTATTATATAATGTACGCATGTACATTATATATGGCATCCATCCATAACCGCATAATAAATATAAAATACAAATATTCACATGGTGATCATAGCGAATACCACAAACATATAATTCAAGGCTTGTCTAGTGAATAACGGGGCAGTAGAAACTCAGTCGGGATAGGCGTATCTGTTAGTCATGCGAAATAGGAAGAACTTCGGGCAGTAGCCAATCTTATTTTTTAATACAAAAACAAGGTATCTTAGTTTCATTGAGAAAGTATCCTAAGTTCATTGGCGAAGTATCTTAGGTGCATGGGGAGATGAAACTAAGATACTTTCTTCATGCGCACCTTGTGTGAGTATCGGTGTCGTCATATTACTCACGATACCTAACGGCACTACTGGCGTTGCCTTACACCACCTATCACCATTATATCCCCAAAAAACACGTACGAGTTTTTCCAAAAACATGTACGTGTTTTCCGGAAAAGACGTACGTGTTTTTTTAAAAGCCAAAACTATGCCTTTCGTATTAAGAAACATATGGATACTTTAGACAGAATTCCCTTATTTTTCCCGTTCTTCCCAATCTGGGATTCATCTCTCAAAAAAATAATATCTTTGATTAAACCTTTTTACGAAAGGGCAGTCTAAACTTGCGTTTAGTTATATATTTTGGAGTAACGAGTGTAAATTATCAGTAAATACCATACGAGAACATGATGACAAAGAGAGCGAAATGGGGAGTTACGGCGGCTATCTTATTAATGATAGCGGGAATGATCGCTTACCCTCAATTGAAAAACAAGTTCAAGGCATCCCAAGATGCCGCTTCCGTCGTACCCACATCGGGCACGAGCCTGCGAAACCAGACACTTAACATCAATGCCGAGGTATTGAAATACCAATCATTAACCGATAAGATCATGAGTACCGGAAGTACCCTTCCGGACGAAGAGGTGGATTTGGCTTTCGAGTCCTCCGGTAAGGTGGTAGCCATCTATTTCACGGAAGGTAGCCACGTAAAGGCGGGCGATCTGTTGGCTAAAATCAATGACAAGCCGCTGCAAGCCCAGCTAAAGAAGCTGGAAGCCCAAGTTCCTTTAGCCAAGGATCGTGTCTATCGCCAACGTACCTTGCTGGAGAAAGACGCCGTCAGCCAAGAAGCCTACGAGCAAGTAGCCACCGAATACGAGAAGCTAATGGCAGATATCGAGCTGGTCAAAGCGAATATCGCCCAGACAGAGCTTCGGGCTCCTTTCGACGGGATCATCGGACTTCGCTCCGTGAGTGAGGGCGCGTACGTTACTTCCTCCTCTTCCGTAATCGCGAAGTTGACCAAGATATCCCCGTTGAAAATCGAGTTTTCCATTCCCGAGAGCTACGCGGCCGAGGTACAAGACGGAACCCCGATCCTGTTCCGCATGGAGAAAAACGGTATGATGCAGAACTATAAGGCGACCGTTTACGCCGTGGAAAGCAAGGTCGACATGGCGACCCGTACCTTGAAAGTACGTGCCACTTACCCGAATCCGGGCGAGAATATCTTACCCGGCCGTTATACCTCCGTCGAGATCAGCAAGCGGGAGATCAAGGACGCTTTAGCCATCCCCAGCGAGGCCGTTATCCCCGAGATGGGAAAAGACATCGTTTACTTATATAAGAACGGCGTGGCCGAGCCTCAAGAGATCACGATCGGTATACGAACCGAGAGCCGTGTACAGGTATTGCAAGGGTTGAATGTGGGCGATACGTTGATCACGTCCGGCGTGATGCAGTTACGTACCGGCATGAAAGTTTCTATTGATAACTTGACTGAATAAGGAGAAGAACGATGGCAAATATTTCAGAAACCAGTATAAACCGGCCCGTACTCTCGACAGTGATGATGCTGGTCATCCTCCTGTTCGGCTTTATCGGTTACCGGTTCCTTGGCGTCCGGGAGTTCCCGAGCGTAGACCAGCCGATTATCTCGGTCAACGTATCTTATCCCGGAGCGAACGCCGACGTGATCATGAACCAGATCACCGAGCCGTTAGAACAGAATATCAACGGTATCCCGGGTATCCGTTCATTGAGTAGCGTGAGTAGCCAAGGTAGCAGCCGCATCACGGTAGAGTTTGAGTTGTCCGTGGATATGGAAACGGCGGCGAACGATGTACGTGATAAAGTATCTCGTGCCCAACGCTACCTTCCCCGCGACTGCGACCCGCCTACGGTATCGAAAGCGGATGCCGATGCCTCCCCGATCATGCAGATCGCCATCCGAAGCAACAAACGCTCGTTGATGGAGTTGAGCGAGATCGCCGAGCTAACGGTGAAAGAGCGTTTGCAGACCATCGAGAACGTGAGTGGCGTGGATATCTGGGGACAAAAACGGTATTCCATGCGTCTATGGCTGGACCCAATCAAGATGGCGGGTTACGGAGTGACCCCGATGGACGTGAAAAACGCCGTCGATAACGAGAACGTGGAGCTTCCTTCCGGTAGTATCGAGGGAAATACGATCTCCTTATCCATACGTACCTTAGGATTGATGCATACCGCCAAGGAGTTCAACGATTTAATCATCAAGGAAGACAACAACAACATCGTGCGCTTCAGTGATATCGGACGTGCGGAGGTAGCTCCCGAGGACTTGCGGAGCTTACTGAAGAAGAACGGCGAGCCAATGGTTATGACCGTTATCATCCCCCAACCGGGAGCCAACCATATCGAGATCGCCGACGAAGCCTACAAGCGTATCGAGCAATTACAAAAAGACCTGCCGGAAGATGTCACGATCGAGATGATGTATGACAACACCCGCTTTATCCGGGCCTCTATCGGCGAGGTACAACAGACGATCTACGAGGCTTTCCTCTTGGTCGTATTGATTATCTTCTTGTTCCTCCGTGACTGGCGGGTCACGCTGGTTCCTGTCGTCGTTATCCCCGTATCGTTGGTAGGAGCTTTCTTCGTGATGTATATCTCCGGATTCTCCGTCAACGTATTGACGATGTTGGCGGTCGTGCTCTCGGTCGGTCTGGTGGTAGACGACGCGATCGTGGTGGCGGAGAATATATATGTACGTATCGAGCAAGGCATGTCACCGAAAGAGGCGGGTATCGAAGGATCGAAAGAGATCTTCTTCGCCGTGGTATCTACCACGATCACCCTGATCTCCGTATTCTTGCCGATCGTGTTTATGGAAGGTATGACGGGGCGCTTATTCAAGGAGTTCAGTATCGTGATCGCCGGTTCGGTCGCTATCTCCTCGTTCGTGGCCCTTACGTTTACACCGATGTTGGCTACCAAGCTATTGAAGAGGAGAGAGAAGAAAAACTGGTTCTATCGGAAGACCGAGCCGTTCTTCGAGGGATTGAACACGATCTACGCCAAGTCGTTGAACGCGTTCTTGAACCATAAGATATGGTCGATCCCTATCGTTATCCTTCTTTTCGGATCGATCGGGTACTTCTGGAAGAACATTCGTTCCGAGTTATCGCCTTTGGAGGACCGTTCCATGATCTCCGTGAATATGCGCGGGCCGGAAGGGGCTACCTTCGAGTTTATCCGCGACTATGCGGACCGTATTGAGCAAATAGCCGACTCCATCGCTCCCGAGAAGCAATCCATCATGACCCGCTCGTGGGAAGGAGGAGGTTCGCTAAACCTCATATTAAGCGATATCAAGGAACGGGAACGCTCGCAGATGGAGATCGCCGAGACCTTGTCGAAAGAAGTCCGCAAAGAGACCTTGGCCCGCGCCTTCGTACAACAGCAATCCACCTTCGGCGGACGCCGGGGCGGTATGCCTATCCAATACGTACTGCAGGCCCCGACCTTGGATAAACTGCAAGAGTTCCTGCCTACGTTTATGCAAAAGGTGAACGAGAGCCCGGTCTTCCAGATGGCGGACGTGAACTTGCGCTTCACCAAGCCGGAGGCACGTATCGAGATCGACCGGGATAAGGCTTCCTTATTGGGCGTCAGCACCCGCAACATCGCCCAGACCTTGCAATATGCGTTGAGCGGACAGCGTATGGGCTACTTCTATATGAATGGTAAGCAATACCAGATATTGGGCGAGATCAACCGCCAGCAACGAAATACCCCTGTCGATTTAAAATCGATCTATGTACGTAGTAACAATGGGGAAATGATCCAGCTGGATAACTTGGTTAAGGTTACGGAAAACGTGGCGCCGCCCCAATTGTATCGCTATAACCGTTTCGTATCAGCGACGGTTTCCAGTGGATTGAATAAAGGATACACGATCGGCGATGGTCTGGACGAGATGGACCGTATCGCCTCGGAGGTGCTGGATGGTAGCTTCCGCACCGCTCTTTCCGGCGAGTCGAAAGAGTTCCGTGAGAGTTCTTCCAGTTTGATGTTCGCCATGATCTTGGCCTTGCTGATGATTTATTTGGTGTTGGCCGCCCAGTTCGAGAGTTTCAAGGACCCGTTGGTAGTGATGTTCACCGTGCCTTTGGCTATCGCCGGTGCGTTGATGTTCATGAGTTATTCGGGTATCACGATGAATATATTCAGCCAGATCGGTATCATTATGTTGATTGGTTTGGTGGCGAAGAACGGTATCTTGATCGTAGAGTTCGCCAATCAGCGGCAAGAGTCGGGACTTAGTTTGCCGGAAGCGATCCGCTCGTCCGCGACCCAGCGTCTGCGCCCGATCTTGATGACTAGCGTATCCACCATCCTCGGTTTGGTGCCATTGGTATACGCTACGGGCGAGGGTGCCCAAGGGCGTATCGCCATGGGTGTAGCGGTAGTAGGCGGAATGTTGGTATCGACCTTCTTGACCCTGTTTATCGTACCGGCCATGTATTCATTTATATCCACCAACCGAAAAAAACAAAACACCTAGTTGTAGATTTATGAAGAAATATGTATATACCTTATTATTTGCTTTCTCTTCCCTCTTTATAGCGGAAGCGCAGCAACTATTCGATCTGAAACGGTGTATCGAAACCGGATTAGAGCAGAACTACTCCATCCGTATCATTCGTAACGAGCAACAGATCAGCGACAATAACGCCACCCCGGGAAACGCCGGTTATCTGCCTACCGTAGATATGAGCGGCGGATTCAGCGGAAATATCAATAACAACCGTAACAGCCTGCAAGACGGATCGATCGAGAAGGCGAATGGTATAAACAGCGAGACGGGTAACGTCGGACTAAACGTTAACTGGACGGTTTTCGACGGTTTCGGTATCCAAGCCGAATACTCTCGCTTGAAAGAATTACAGCGAATGGGAGAATTGAACACCCGCATGACCATCGAGGATTTCGTAGCCAACCTTTCCAGCGAGTACTACAACCTGATCCGGCAGAAAATCCGTTTGCGTAACCTCCGTTCCACCTTGGACCTTTCCAAGGAGCGTTTACGGATCGTGGAAGAACGGTATTATATCGGCTCCATGTCCCGTCTGGACTTGCAACAGGCTCAAGTGGACTTCAACTCGGATAGCTCCAAGGTATTAAACCAATTGGAGGTCGTGCATACCTCCCGTATCCGCCTGAACGAGTTGATGGCATTAAATAATGTGGAGGAGGAAATCCAGATCAAGGACTCCTTGATCTACCCGAACCCGTTCCTCGACGAGGTAGATCTATGGAAGAATACCCTCGAAGCTAACGCCTCACTCCTGATCGCCCAAAAGAACCAGACGTTGTCTGAGCTTGATTATAAAAAGGTAAAAAGCCGCTATTATCCCTATGTCAAGCTAAACGCAGGCTACGGCTACACGGCGAACTGGACGGAAGTGGGCAATTACGACCTCCAACAACGGCTGGGGCTTAATTACGGCGTGACCATCGGTATGAGCCTCTTCGACGGTTTCAACCGGAAACGTGAGCAACGCAACGCCCGCATCCAAATCGAGAACCAGCAATTGCGCATCCAAGAACTGGAACTTGCCCTGCGTGCGGACATGAGCAACTTCTGGATGGCCTATAAAAACAACCTCGACCTATGGAGCCTAGAGAAAGAGAACCTCGTAGCCGCCCAAGAGAACTACCGGATCGCCATCGACCGCTATAAACTCGGCGAGTTGTCTGGTATCGAATTGCGTGAGGCACAAAACAGTCTGCTGGAAGCTGAGGAGCGTCTTTCCGTGGCGGAATACTCCACCAAGATCTGTGAGATCTCGCTGCTTCAATTAAGCGGGCAGATATTAACCTATATCCGCCCAGAACCGGAGAAAGCCAGTTTCTAAGATAAAGCCAGTGCCACGCTGATGGCATGACTGTGCCACTGCGATGGCACGCTGGTGCCACCGTTATGGCACGGGTGTGCCATCCGCATGGCACAAGTCATTATAACCCCGTTTAATGACTAGAGGCTTATGCTAATTGCGTTTTTTTATGTAAGTTCGCGGTAAATGGCAAGGTCTCATTGCCCAATGACAAAAAGAAATGCAAATACTACCAAAGGTTAATACATTACGAAAAGGATCGCTCTTGTACCGCAGCATCCGTTACCGTAAAGGATTCGGAGTACATTCGCCTTTCGTTTTTAACCTCATCACGAAGGTCATCGAGGAAAAATGCTCCTATTATAGTTTCTATGATATAGAGCTTTTACGTAAGCAGTTATTATTCAGGGAAGGAGAGATCACCTATCCAGACCGGCAGAACAAAGGGAAACGAAAGACCCGTTCCATCAGCGAGATCGTAAAACGGGAATCCATCCGGCCCAAGCATGGCGCCTTATTATTCCGTTTAACAAACTATTTCAAGTCCAAGAATATCCTCCAGATAGGAACCACGATGGGGCTGTCTACCTTATATCTAACCTCCTATGCCACGGGATTGAAATGTATCGCCTTGGAAAATGTACCGGAATTCGCCACGATTGCCCGTCAAGCATTCGCTAAAGAGGGACGTAATCCCGTCGATTTGCGTATCGGTAATTATAAGGACTTGCTTCCCCAAGCCTTAAATGACATAAATAGCTTAGATTTTGTTTTTTTCAACACTTTATATGAACAACATAACAACCTCTGGCTGTTTAATGAATGTATGAAATACGCGCACAACGATACGGTATTCGTTTTTGAGGGAATCAAGGCGAGCCGTAAGATGCGTGAACTTTGGGAAGAGATCTGCGCATGTCCGGAAGTGACGGTCACCTTAGATCTTTACTCGCTAGGGATTGTCTTATTCAACAAGAAATTGCACAAACGAGATTATATTGTTTATTTTTAGGATTCAAAACAAGTCAGATATGAAGAAGAGTATTATCTATACCGGAACAGGCGATAAAGGAACCACTTCACTGGTAGGTGGACAACGCGTGTCGAAAGCGCACGATCGGATCGAGAGCTATGGCACCGTAGATGAGCTGAACTCCTTTATCGGATTATTAATCACGGCCTTGAATGATGAGAAAGATACTGATTTCTTATCATTCATCCAGCATAAGCTATTCACGATCGGTTCTTACCTAGCCACGGATCAAGCGACCACGGAATTGAAAATCGAGAGCAAGGTAACGCCCGAGAGCATCGAGCGTATCGAGCGGGAGATAGACCGTCTGGATAACGAGCTGCCGAAAATGCATGCGTTCATCCTACCGGGAGGATGCCGCTCGGCCGCCCTCGCACACGTTTGCCGCACCGTTTGCCGTCGTGCCGAGCGACAAATCTATCGCTTGGCCGAGAATTGCCCCGTTGAGGAGCCTGTATTGATATTTATGAACCGTTTATCGGATTATTTCTTCGTTCTGGCACGAAAAGAATGCATAAATAATAACGGTAAAGAAATTATTTGGGATTATACTTGCGTATAATAAATAAAGTCATATTTTCGCGGAAAAATAGAGAACCAAATCGCTTCGGCGGTTATTAATACTTGACAGCTATGTATTGGACATTAGAGTTAGCTTCAAAATTGGAAGACGCACCCTGGCCTGCGACTAAGGATGAACTTATTGACTATGCACAACGTTCTGGTGCGCCATTAGAAGTGATTGAGAATTTGCAGGAAATGGAAGATGAAGGCGAGATTTACGAATGCATGGAAGACATCTGGCCGGATTATCCAAGTAAAGAAGACTTCTTCTTCAACGAGGAAGAATACTAGTTCAATTGAGAATTGAAAATTGAAAATTAAGAAATAGAAGAACGAGGTGGCGGACGATCGAGTTCCCCTGCCTCGTTGTTTTTTTGTGAAAATACAATTTATCCGGATTTGCTGCGTTTGTAGTTACAACGTGAAGTGAATGTTTAAATGAGAAGACGTCTTCTTTCGATCTTGATCCTTTTGTGTACTTGTGCGGGAATCGTACGGGCGCAATATGACGCACGCTTAAGTCAATACTTCATGGCGAAACCGTATTATAACCCGGCCGTGGCCGGAGCTACGGAGGACTTGAATATATTGGCTCTCGCCCGCTTGGAAATGATCGGCGTACATGGGGCACCCAAGTCGTTCTTCATTACCGCGGATATGCCACTCGCTTTAGGCAAGACGAATCACGGTGTCGGATTGGTTGTATTTACCGAGGCGATCGGGCTTTTCCAGAATACGCATGTAGGGGCGCAATACGCCTATAAGTATAAATTATTCGGGGGAGTCTTGAGCGGAGGTCTGCAAATCGGCTTAGTCAACCAATCGTTCGACGGAACCAAGGTGATAAAGGTTGAGTCCGAATACCATCAAGAGACCGACGCCGCCATTCCTGTAGAGCAGGTCAGCGGCATGGGGTTGGATATGAACTTCGGTATTTACTATACCCATAAACGGTTTTACGCCGGGTTTGGCATGACGCATATCACCCAACCGGAGCTTCAACTGGACGAGAACACCTATACCTATATAGGTCGTTCACTTAATTTAATGGGTGGATACAATATTCAATTAAAGAATCCGTTGATAGAATTACAGCCCTCGGTGTTCTTGCTGACAGACATGCAAAGTTTTCATGCGGATATTACCGCTAGGCTGGAATATAATAAGATGTTTAATGGAGGTTTTTCCTATCGGGTGAATGAATCGGTGGGCATCATGTTCGGCGTAAAGCTAGGTCGTTTCCATGCGGGTTACGCCTTTGATTTCCCGACCACGGCCCTAGGCCGGGCAAGTAGCGGTAGCCACGAGCTATGTGTCAAGTATGCCTTAAAGCTGAACAAGACGAAGACAGGGAAAAATAGACATAAAAGTGTACGTATATTATAGTATATGAAAAAAGTATTATTAGTACTTGTAACGGTAGCCTTGCTTACCTCCTGCGGTAAATCTCTCCGGAGTGCCGGCGGTGAGGTGACAGGTGTCAGATCGGTAGCGTTCAATGAACCAGCGCCGTATGGAATGGTCTTGGTTAAAAGAGGTTCGTTCGAGATGGGTCCCGCCGACAAGGATTCCTTGTGGGGAATCATGCCGGAGACGAAAGGGGTCTCTTTCGACGCGTTCTGGATGGATCAGACAGAGGTAACGAACGCCAAATATCGCCAGTTCGTTTATTATGTGAGAGACTCTATTATCCGTGAACGCTTGGCGGACCCAGCTTATGGAGGCAACGATCTGTTCAAGATCACGGAAGACCGTTACGGGGAGCCTGTCACTCCGCATTTGGACTGGAACCGTCCGATTCCTTGGAGACGGGCGAACGAGGATGAGCAACGTGCGATAGAAAGTGTCTATTACACGAATCCCGTTACCGGAGAGAAAGGTTTGGACCCTAAACAAATGATCTATAAATACGAGTGGTACGACTATACCGCCGCCGCCCTTCGCAAGAATCAGTTGAACCCGGCGGACCGGGTTCGTAATACGGATATTCAGGTAGATCCGAACGAGGTAGTCATGATCTCCAAGGACACCGCTTACATCGATGATGAAGGACGTGTAATCAACGAGACGATCACCCGCCCGTTAAGCAGCGAATGGGATTTCTTGAATACCCGTATCGTCAATATCTACCCGGACGAGAATTGCTGGGTGAACGATTTCAAGAATGCGTACAACGAGCCATATACCCGTATGTATTTCTCTCATCCGGGTTACGATGATTATCCTGTAGTCGGTGTTTCTTGGGAACAAGCGACTGCCTTCTGCGTATGGCGTACGAATTTATACAAAGAATCCTTGAGCTTGCCACCGGGACAATTGGTAGAGCCATTCCGTCTTCCGTCCGAAGGAGAATGGGAATATGCCGCCCGTACAGGTAAGAACGAGAATAAGTTCCCTTGGTCTACCGACGAGCTTCAAGACAGCAAAGGTTGTTTCTTGGGTAACTTCAAGCCGGGTAAAGGTAATTATACGGAGGATGGCCATTTGATTACGTCTCGTGTAGGCTCTTTCGCCCCGAATGAGTTCGGGTTATACGATATGGCAGGAAACGTGGCGGAATGGACCTCAACGTCTTACTCCGAGTCTGGCCCGAGCCAAATGAGCGACATGAACCCGGATCTGCGTTACAACGCCGCCAAGAACGATCCCTACGCCATGAAAAAGAAAGTAGTGCGAGGAGGTTCTTGGAAAGATGTCTCACAATTTATCCGTTCGGACATGCGTACTTTCGAGTTCCAGAACGAGAGCCGTTCTTACATCGGTTTCCGTTGCGCACGTACCCAAATAGGATTCTCTCGCTCCAAGGGAAAGAAATAAGCGGGAATTATAAATTTAAAGTTTTGAATCATTTAAGACAATAATACGACGATGGGAAAATATAGAAGATATAAAAACAGACTGGAGATGTTCCTCTCCAGCGAAAGAGGAAAACGAGTATTGAACTTCCTGTATAGTTGGGGTGCGTCCATCGTAATCCTCGGTGCGTTATTTAAGTTATTACATATACCATACGCTAACCAAATCCTGTTCGTGGCGATGATCACCGAGTCTATCGTATTCTTTATCTCGGCGTTCGAGCATCCGAACAAGGAGTATCATTGGGAAGATGTTTTCCCCGTATTGAAATCAAAGAACCCGATGGATCGTCCGGATTTCACCGGTACGCCGATCTCAACCATGATCAATTCTACGGATAATGTAGAAGACGATGAGATAGCCGGGGGAATAAATATCGGTTCGGCAGCGTCTAAGGCGAACGCGCAAAGAGGTGGTTCCTTGAATATCGCAGGTAATCTGGACGTGACGGAAGAAGATACCAAGAACTTATCCGAGAGCATCAAGAAATTAAGCGGAGCGGCCGAGCAAATTTCCAAGATGGCGGAATTGACGGAAGCTACCCAAAAATATCTGGAGCAATTATCTGGCATGTCTGAGAACATGGAGCGTTTCAGCCAAGTGACTAATTCGCTTACGAACGTATCCGATACACTGTTGAACTCTTATAAGAGTATCACGGATAATTCCGATGGCATCAACCAAAACTCCCGTGGTTACGTACACCAGATGGAACAATTGAACCGTAACGTATCCGGATTGAATACCATCTATGAGATCCAGTTGAAGAGTATCAGTTCGCAGATCGAATCTATCGAACACATCAATAGTGGCTTGAATCGTATCCGTGAGATGTATGACGGATCGGTAGTAGATAGTTCCGTATTCCGTAACGAGACGGAAAAGATGACTCGCCAACTGGCCGAATTGAACCAAGTATACAGTCGTTTATTGCAAGCGATGACCGTGAATATGGGCTACCAACAACCGGCGCAGCCGCAACAACAACCTCAACAACCGATGTATCAGCAGCCACAACAGCCCGGTTACCAACAGCAATATCAGCAACCCTATGGTTACCAACAGCCACAACAGGCTCCGTATACAAACAACCCAATGAAGTAAAGAAATATGGCAGGAATATCAAATAATCCCAATTCTCCCCGTCAGCGGATGATCAACCTGATGTATCTGGTGTTCATCGCCATGATGGCACTGAATGTGTCGTCGGAGGTGCTGGATGGTTTTGAGTTGGTGGAAGGTAGCTTGCGAACCTCTATCGATAACTCCTCTCGCCGAAACAAGATCGTAGCGGACGAGATGGAAGCTTATTACCAAGAGAATCCCCAGAAAGTGGGTGAGTGGGCATTGAAGGCCCGTGAGGTGAAAAGAGCCTCAGATAGCCTCTATACGTATATACAAGATTTAAAGATCCGTATCGCTAAGGTAGCTGATGGCGAGAATGCCAACGTAAACAGCATCGAGCATAAGGATGATTTGGAAGCCGCTTCCCGTGTAATGCTCTCTCCTGTAAGCGGAGAAGGTAAAAAGCTGAGAGCGGAAATTGATAAGTATCGTATCTGGATGGGCGGCTTTATCGAAGATTCGGCGAAGACTGCCGTATTGGAGGCGAACCTAAGCACGACTCCCCCTCATAAAGCGGGGATCAATACCCGTACTTGGGAAGAGGCCTTGTTCGAGAATATGCCGGTAGCGGCGGCTGTTACCCTGTTAACAAAAATGCAAAGTGACGTTCGCTACGCCGAAGGTGAGGTCTTATCGAACTTATTGAATAGCGTAGACGTTGGCGATTACCGTGTGAACCAGATCACGGCGCAGGTAATCCCGGAAAGCCAGATCGTAATGCGAGGAAGCCAGTACAAGGCGAATATCGTATTATCGGCGGTAGACTCTACGAAACGTCCTACGATCTATGTAAACGGAAAAGAATTACCTTACGAGAATAAAGGAGTCTTCACGGTGAATACCGGAGCTGCCGGGACATTCCCGATCAAAGGTTATATCGAGATGCCGAATAGCGACGGCAGCATCATGCGCCGGGATTTCGAGAGCGAGTATTTCGTGACCGAGCCGACAGCTACCGTGGCCCCGACATTGATGAACGTATTATATGCCGGTATCGCCAACCCGATGCGTATCGCCGTCCCGGGTGTACCGAGCGGTAATGTGACAGCTACCATGACGAACGGCACATTAACCCGCAGCAAGGATGGTTGGGAAGCCCGCCCGTCTAAAGTAGGAACGGAAGCCGTGATCACGGTAAACGCTCGTATGGCGGATGGCCGGAACATAGAGATGGCAAAGACTACCTTCCGCGTGCGTGCCCTCCCCGATCCCCTACCTTATATCGAGTATAAGGATCAAAACGGTAACGTCCGTAAGTTCAAGGGAGGTATGATCGCCAAACGTAGCTTGGTAGAGGCTGACGGTATTCTGGCCGCTATCGACGATGATTTGCTAAATGTAAAATATACGGTATTACGTTTTGAGCTGACTTTCTTCGACTCCATGGGTAACGCTATCCCGGAAGTGGCCGAAGGAACCAACTTCTCGCAACGTCAGAAAAACTATATCCGCAATTTAAGTAAGGGTAAACGTTTTTATATCACCCGTGTAGTCGCGAAAGGTCCGGACGGTATCGAACGTACCATACCGACTATCGAAGTAATCGTAAATTAAGATTCGCAGTATGAAACATCTGTATTACATAGCCGCTTTGGCCGCCACTTTTTTAACAGCGATGCCTCTTCACGCGCAAGAAGAAGCAGAGAACGATGCTACGCAGCAACAACAAACGCGTCGCCGTTCGCCTCAAGCCAGCCGTGGGGAAAGAAACGATAAGAAAGATACCGGTTTACCCGAACTGACCGTACGGGCCCAAGATATGAACGAGCGTTTGACGCAAGAGATCGGGTACGCTCGCTGGATGCGTATTATCTACCGGCAGGTGGACTTGATGAAAGAGCAGAACGCTCCGCTTTATTACCCGACCCGCCCGATGAACGGACAGATGAATCTTTTCTCCGTAATCTTCCAGCTTTTAGGTGAGAATAAGATCAAGGCCTATGAGTATCTGGACGGATACGAGGAGTTTGACGAAGCCCATTTGATCAACTTCAAGGATTTGCTGGATCGCTTCTACATCCTTTATGAGGAGATACCGGGGAGAGCGGGTGAGGAACCGACTTTCGTAATCAATGAAAGCGATATACCTGCAGCCGACGTACGGTCTTACTATGTAAAAGAAGCATGGTATTTCGACCAGAATAATTCCGCTTTTGATGTCAAGATATTGGCGATTTGCCCGATCCTTACCTCTACAGGTGATATGGGAGAGACAACCATGCCTATGTTCTGGCTTCCTTACGAGAATATACGTCCGTATATCAGCAATTCATACATCATGACGTCTAATATGAATAACGCCATGACTTTTACGATGGATGACTATTTCCGTCGCCGGATGTTCGAGGGGGATATCATCAAGACCCAAAACTTGATGAATCTGCCATTGCAGGCGTATTGCCCGACACCGGATTCCTTAAAGAACGAGCAAGCTCGTATCGAAGGTCAATTAACCGGCTTTGAGAAATCACTCTGGTATCAACCGGATACGACTCAAGTAGCGGTAGACAGCAAAGCCGCAAAGAAGGCCAGAAAGAGCGCCGCAAGAGGAAAAGGTACTACAACCAAAGAGCCTGCCTCCGAAAAGAAAGCTCCCACTGTCAAGGCTCCGAAAGCAGAAAAATCCGCTCCGGTACGCAGTGTTCGACGCAGAAGATAAAAACGGACTCACGATACGGGTCTGAGCGATAACCGGAAATACGCAACATATGAATAAAGAAATCAAGATTAGACCAGAGCAAGAGAACGATTTCCAAGCAGTAAGGGAAGTCGTGGAACTTGCTTTCCGTAACGTGGAGGACAGTGATCAAAGCGAACCGTACCTTGTAGAACGTTTACGAAAAACGGACGCTTATATTCCGGAGCTCTCCTTAGTCGCTGAATTAAACGGCGAAATCATAGGGCATCTCATGATGAGTAAGGTGGAAATCGTATCAGAAGACCAAAGCGTGATCTCTCTTGGGCTAGCACCGGTTTCGGTGGTACCGAAGTACCAAAGGATTGGCGTTGGTAGCGCTTTGATCCGTGAAGCGCATAAGCGAGCGGGAGAGCTAGGCTATAAATCGGCCGTCTTATTAGGACATAAGGATTATTATCCGAGATTCGGATATAAAAGGGCGATTGATTTCGGCATTGAGTTCCCATTCGATGTCCCCAGCGAATATTGCATGGTTGTCGAGTTGGCACCGGAAGGACTCAAGAACGTGCATGGAATGATTAAATATGCCAAACCTTTTATGGAGTGAGAACTGTCTGTAATGAAATGAGACGGGACATACCCCATCTCATTTCACCAGATAATCAGATCCTTATTTAGAACCTACCCATGTCCACTTATGCCAAAGACCTTCCAACGGTCCGTGTTTATGTCTTTCAGCCCACCATTTACAGAAGCGTACTTGCAAGAAGAAAAAGGCGATACCGATGAACATGCTGACCGTATAACCGCAGTAAGGAGCCAGATTCAAGCCGATCGGGAAATAGATCAACGCACCAGCAAAAGATTGTGTCACATAATTCGTCAAGCTCATCTTTCCATAAGAGCGTAAGATAGAGGTAAAACGCTTAAAGGCCTCGCGCTGATACAGTAACACAAAGGAAGCCACCAATACGAACGTAAAAGCGAATTTCTGCCACATATCAAACACAACACCTGCCGTCTGGCGCACGGTAGCGCTGTCCGCCGTATCCATCAACAATACTTTCAGTTGGTATAAAGGACCGAAAGCGATCGCAGTAATGATCAAGGTCTTTATCCAAAAACGGGAATTCTCCTCCGAGGGGATAAATAACTTTTTGCGCCCGATCAACATTCCCAGCATAAATAACCCGCAGGTCTGTACATACCGGCCGGCACCAACAGCCCAGAGCAAACTAGCCTTTTGTCCTAACGTCACGTTCTGCCAGATGAAATTCCATAAATCCCCCCGCTTGGTATGCTCCGCCATCTCTGAGTACATCTCCCCTACTCCTAAATTGGGTAATTGGTAATCCGGATTAAACAGGCTAGCGATATAATGATACCACTCCACCGGCTGCAATAAAAAGATAATAGCCGTTATCAAGACAGCCTTATCGCTCCATTTACGCACGATAAACAAAACAACGCCCACGATCGCATACAGCAGCAAAACATCGCCTGCCGGATAAAAAGCGGCGTTCAACGTAGCGAAGATCGTCAACAGCAGTAATCTTCAAAGGAAGCGGTAACCGAAGTCTTTTCCCTTCACCTGCAGGTTCGAATACTGTATATAAAAGGTAAAACCAAATAACAAGGCAAAAATAGAATACGATTTCCCGGCAAACAAAGCGAATACCACCGTAAACACGCCTTCATTCAATACGTTCAACCATCCCGGCAGCGTAGCCGGGTCTGGATAGACCGGATAGATAAAATGTTCCACATTATGCACTAATAAGATTGCCAAGACAGCGAAACCACGTAGCGCATCCACCACCTCTACACGAGGTGACTTAGAGATTGTTGTTTGTTGCATACTATTTATTTGCTACTTGTTGTTTCTGTTAACCATGCTACCTTTTGATTGGACTCATGCGGTTGGCCTATAATATCCGCATAAAGTTCCGGACGACGGGCATTTCGGTAACGATATCCTCCAGCCTGTCTCAATTTCTCAGGGATAGCCGTAGCGATCACGAAATCATCACCCAGTTTACGGCATTCCGCCACGATATCGCCGAAAGGATCCAGAATCATCGAGCAACCGTTCTTGATCTCATTATAATCACGCCCGATCGGATTGGAGAATACCACATATACCGCATTGTCGTACGCCCTAGCGGGAAGCCATTTCATAAGCCAAGCACGTCCCTTCAGGCCATCGAACTCCTGTCGCAAGGAAGTCGGATCGTTCGCCCGGTTCTCCCATAACACAGGATCTATCAAACCAGCCCCGGGGCGAGGGGAAGGGGTACACATCGTCACGTGAGGCATGAAAATGATATCCGCCCCTAATAAGGCCGTGGCACGGACATTCTCTATGATATTATTATCGTAGCAAATCAATATGCCACATTTCCATCCCTTGATCTCAAAAACCACATATTGATCGCCCGGCAAGATATTCGGATTAATAAACGGATGTAGCTTGCGGTACTTTGCCTTCAAGCCATTGCCATCCACGCAAACTTGCGCTTTATAGATACGATCCCCATCCCGCTCAAAGAATCCGGCCAGTAGCGTGACGCCAAACTCTTTGGCGATGGCGATCAAGGCTTGCGTACTCTCCCCCGTGGGGATCGGTTCGGCAATAGCCAACAATTCCTTGCGAGACAAGTCCTTGGCAAACGTATATCCACAAACCGAGCATTCGTGAAAAGCCACTACATCCGCTCCCTCTACCGACGCTTTCCGGCACATCTCCCGGATGACAGAAAGATTATACGCCTTATCGTTATCCCGTGTCTCGAACTGCACGGTGGCGATTTTCAATGGTTCCATGATATTTTGATTTAATTGGTTTATATATTTTTCGACTAGATTCGCAAAGATAACAATAATATACTACTTTTGCGGGATAACTTTTTCTACCGATCATGAATATCAGACAAACACGACAAGAAGATCTGGCCGAGGTAATGGCTATGTACGATTATGCACGCAGGTTCATGCAAGAGCATGGCAACGGGAATCAATGGATCAACGGATATCCTTCCAAGGAATTGATCTCCAACGAGATCAAGGCCAGCCATAGTTTCGTATGCGAAAATGAGCAGGGCGAGTTAGTGGGGACCTTTTGTTACATCGAGGGAATCGACCCTACTTACCTAAAGATCTATGAAGGCGAATGGCTGAACGATGAGCCTTATGCCGTGATCCATCGCATGGCCTCCAACGGTAAGCAAAAGGGGATCTCGACCGAATGTCTAAAATGGGCATTCGCTCATTGCGATAATATCCGTATCGATACACACCGGGATAATATTGTCATGCAAAACTTATTGAAAAAGCATGGCTTCAAGCAATGCGGTATCATTTACATCGCAAATGGTACGGAACGCATCGCTTTCCACAAAATAGTAAACCCAACAAATAAAGAATCATGAAGCATCCTATTGACCTAGAGCATTGGAACCGGAAAGAACATTTCCTGTTTTTCGGTTCTATGGACGACCCTTTCTTTGGACTGACCACCCAGATAGACGTGACCTCCATCTATAAAGAGGCGAAAGCGGATCATGCCTCTTTTTTCCTCTACTCCTTACATAAGATTATGACAGCCGTTAATGAGGTGAAAGAGTTCCGGTACCGGATCATCGACAACATCCCTGTCTGCTTCGACCGAATCCACGTGGGAACAACGATTGGGCGGGAAGACGGAACATTCGGCTTCGGCTTCTTCAAATATACACCGGACAGGCAACTGTTCCTTCAAAACGCACAGAAAGAGATAGAACGTGTGCAAGCTCTCACAGGCCTTTGCAAAGATAGGGAATCTGACCGGCAAGACTTAGTCCGTTTCTCCCCGGTTCCGTGGATCGCCTTCACGGAGATGAAACACGCTTCCTCTTTCCGTACAGGCGATTCCGCTACCCGTATCTCCACCGGAAAGCTGATCGAGCAGAACGGGCATCGGATGCTCCCTATCTCCGTAACGGCTCATCATGGCTTGATGGACGGCAGACATGTGTCTATCCTCTTAGATCGTATAGCGGATAAAGATTGATAAAACAGCGAGACACCCCCGACAGTCAGCCCAGTACTCCCGGCGGGAGTACCCCAGTACCACGTAGGAAGTACTTCGGTACTTTCATCAAAGTATTCCAGTACTCCTTACGAAGTACTGGGGCAAGTCTATAGGCTATCCAATCGGGCTTATTTACGTACCCGCAAGAAACGTTTGGTCAGGTACCTGCGGACAGGCTCGTCGTATATCCTCAAACTGATATAAGCCAGCGCAATACTTCCGAGAACCAAGGCCAATGCTTCCGGCCACGCCTCGGCAAATGTAAGGTTCTCCTTCTTCACCCACCCAAAATACAAGTATATAAGAGGGTAATGTACCATATACAAAGGATAAGAGATATCTCCCAAGAATTTACAAATACGGGCGGAATGTTTATCGGTTGTCTTCCCGGAAGCCCCCAGATAGACAAGCATAGGGAATATTAGGATCGCGCATACAGAATCATAGATACCGTTCATCCATAAAGCCTCACCGTCACCGACATAGGGCATGGAAAGTAAAACAACGATCGCCAAGCTACAAATCCAAAAAGCACCTTTGACATGAATGGGCTTAAAGACGCGCGACATCAACAATCCCATCGAGAAAGAAAATAACACTCGTAAAAAGCCACCGATCAAATTGTACTCTTCCATCGTCCACCCCACACCTAGGTGCCCCGCACCGGAAAAATTGAATATAGCGAACGAAGCCAATCCGATTCCCGCCAAGACAATAAGTGCCATAAGCGCCTTCGTTGACATCCGACGAATAAACAAGGCATACATAATATTCCCGATATACTCGAAGAACAAAGACCAACTAGGGCCATTTAAAGGAAACATCTCACCATTTCCACGGATCTCAGGCCCGGAACCGGGTACAGCCGGTATCAAAAAAAGGTTGATAAGCAAAGCTAGCATCACCATGGATATAGAGACATGCGTACCATCCCACTTCTCACACCCTTGTATACAAAACGCGATAACTCCCAAAACGGCTCCAAGGACAACCATCGGATGCAAACGGATCAACCGACGTTTGATAAAATCCTTTGTCGTCATGGTTTTCCACCGGTCGTCATAAGCATAACCAATCACGAACCCGGACAGGATAAAGAAGAAATCAACGGCTAAATAACCGTGATTAAATTGTTGATCAATGGGACTCGTAGCAAAGGCTTCGAATACATGATAAAATATAACCATTAACGCTGCGACACCTCTCAATCCATCAAGAAGGTCATAATGAGGTTTTGTGTCCGCAAATGCGGCCGCTGAGATTTTTGAGTTTGACATTAATTGTTTGAGCTTATTTTTGATACTACTATTACTCCTAATTTCCGCAAAAATACAAAAAGGCCCCATCTTTCACGTTATTAGACAGTTCTTTTTTCATTAGTTACACATAAATAAGGTCGCAAAATACGAAGTCCCCAGCAAAGCTTACGCCTGCCGGAGACTTGTTTCTTTATCCGTACTCCATCCTCACGGAGGTACTTACGGACCTCTTAATTTATTACTTTAGTATTAATATTAATCCAACTCCCGCCTGTTCATCCGTCACGGATTACTTGGGATCGAAACCCTCACGGGAATTGTTGATTATCTTATTTCATTATTCCTTTATTGAATATCCTTATTTTACAGCTACTTTCACGGTCTCGTTACCTACCGTTACGAATACTACACCAGCAGGAGCGGCGATAGTAGCGTTGTCGGAAGTAAGAACTGTCTCAGCAACTGTCTGGCCTAATACAGTACGAACGTAAGCAGTCTCGCCTGCGGCACCTTGGATAGTTACGACACCGTTACCGGCTACAACTACGATAGAAGATTCTTTTGCGTCGATAGATTCGTTGGCTGTCGGAACCTCTGTGCCAAGCGTGAAGACCATTGCCTTTTCTGGATTTGTTGTTAAACCTAACATACCATTCAAAGCATATACATAAGCTGTCTTATAAACATCACCCTCTTTGACCTTTCTTTGAGAAGAAACGAAATATTCATCATCTCCCTCCGCAAGTGTGATATTAAACTTGAACGCATCCAATCGATCTGTTGATTTCACGCTCTTGTCATCGTTAAGCTCCTTAACAACCTTAACGGTCTCACCTTTCACGGTAGTAGTGATTGTATCAACCCCCGTAAGGATAGCCGGGCGGAAGATAACCTTCGTCTCAGACTTGCCTGAACCTTCCAAATAATATTTCTCGTCCGTATATTCCTGAGCAGAACCTTCCACGAAATAATGCAAAGAATCTGTCGGATTGAACATGAACATTCTTTCAGCCGGTTTTTCTTCACCTTCAGCCACCTCAATACCCTTAGAGATATAGAATGACGGAGTCTTAGCCTTGCTATCCGCTGTATCCAACCAGAAGATCATGCTTTCAGCGGACAAGATGCCCTCGTTGGAGCCATTCTTATTCAACTGATAATTGATAGAACCTAACATATTGTCGAAAGAAGCGTGACGAGGTTTAGCGGCCAATGACGGGTTGAACGGATTAGCGTCCAAGATCTCAACGTTAGCGTAAGCCTCATTCAAGGCTTTAGCTGCCATATAACGACCACCATCGAAAGAAACCTTCAAATCTGTTGTTCCGATTTTTGCTGTTTTCGCATTTGGACCAGTGGAACCCTCATAACTAAGCTTACCGTCTGTTACATCCTTCACTGCAACTAAAGAATAACCACCAGCGGCATTCTTAACAACAGCGAACTCTATAGCGGCATCAGCAGCCTTATCTCTAGCTGCGCCAGCGCCAAGATATTTAGCATCATCACCTTTAGCCTCCGTATAACGCAAGACATAAGTCGGAACAACCAATGTATCGCCATCAGCCTTCATGATAACCTCACCCTTATCATTCAAATAAGCGAAAGTATTTGTGCTTATCACATAATCCTCAACACCTTGCAGAGATTTAGTAGAATGATCTTTTGCTCCCTTTATTCTTTCCGGATAAAGAACGATTAAATTCTCCTCTTTGGTTGAAGCCTTCATTGTTTTAGTAGCATTGTCATCAATAGCATAAAGAGCTTTCTCTCCGAATAACGCGTCCTTACCATTGAATGTCATCTTAAAGCCTTCAGCGATCTGAGTATCCGTAAATACCTTATATCCGTCCGTACGAGTCGTAGCGATCGTGTTGAACTTAACGGAAGTATTGTTTGCTAAAGCTAACGCTGTTGTTACACCCTTATTTGCGGCGATTGTTACATCAGTGCCGTTGTACTTAGCGTTGACTACCTTATAGCCACCTTCAGCGCCATTAGGTTGTAAACGTAATACTAAATCATCACCAGTCTCACGGTTTGTCAATGTAAATTCATATTTGCCGTTGAAGCCAGAAACGATCCATTGTGATACCGGCATAGTGAAATCTACGCTATTATAAGCGGCGACACTTAAGCTTGAACCATCAGCAGGATCTATTGTCAAATACTTATGGTACTCAGTTTGTGAATCAGCCTCATCATTCTCACTCTTGGTTGAGCTAGTGAAGTAGATATTAACCACATTCTCAATGTTCTTCTTCAACAATACTGAAGCGTCAAGGTAAGAGTTTTCACCTAGTTGAGGATGGATAGCGGAATATTTCGTTCCTGACATTAGAACAGAAGTAACATAAGTTTTCGTATCAGAAACAGATGGCTTAACAGCAGCTACGTAAACCTTCGTCGCAGCTGTTGTTTGATCTTTTTTCTTATAATCAACAGTCAACGTCAATTTACCATCCTCATTCAATACGTCTTTCGCCGTAATCGTAAAGTTTGCGTTAGAGCAAGAGTCAGCGTTGGCCGTAGCAACCGATCCCTTCATCCAATACAAAGCATATCCCTCATTGTCTTGCTTACCATTGATGTCATAACGATTAGAGGGATCTAAAGCTAAGAATGTAATTTCTTGAGCCGCTGTCAAGATTGCGTCATTATCTGGAGTCTCTGCATTTACCGCACTAACAAATGCCTTAACTTTCTTCGAATCACCTTTCACGAAATAAGTACCGGCAGCCAACTTATTCTCATCAGAAGGTTGAGTTGCCGCAACCTCATCCGTAAATGATACGGGAACAACCTTATCAAACAAATTTCCAACCAGTTCATTCGTTGTATAATCGAATGACAATGTTGTGCCATTTGAATTATAGTCATTCAAATAAGCGGCATCAATACCCTCTGAGCAAGAGAATGCTTTCAAGCCTTTCTTTACTTCTTTTGTAGGTACAGTTACTGTATACAAACCTGAGAATTTCAACTTGCCCTCTGATACAGCGAACTTAGCATTCAACTCAGAAAGATTCTTGTCGGTAGCGGCAGTCAACGCATTACCGTCCTTATCGGTAACTACCTGATAAGCCACACCACCAACATTAGCCCACAACTCAAAAGAGTTAGATGAATAATTACGGATAGTAAATACGACTCCTGTAGTTGCATTACCATCAGCATCACCAAAAGAAATAACCTTCTTTTTGTCCTTTGTCGTAAGAACATCTGTAACCTTCAACAATGCACTCTCAGACGCACCTAGATAAAAGCTCATTCCATTAGCAAGAGCCGTCTTATTCTCGCTATAGGAAATTACGGTCTTAGCCGTAAGATCAGTAGCGGCATACGCAGCATTAAAAGCAGGTCCACCTAGCAGTAAACCAGCTGTTAACAAGGTAAAAATCCTTTTGTTCATAAATTCAAAATTTAATATTAATAATAGTGTTAATTAAAGTCCATCCCGTCGTTTAGCACCCTTGTTTTACTCGAAAACGACTAGTCTAAACGATCGTTTAGACTAGTCGTTTACTAATGACGATTAGCCATCGAGAAGAAGGTAAGTGCTTAATAAACACTATTATTAATATTAAATTTTAAATTATGAACAAGAAGTTTACTATGCTTTTGGCTAGTGCCATGCTTGCGACTGCTTTCTCGGCAGGGGCAGCTGTAGACGCTAAAAAAGGGGATGCGATCTTGTTGAAGTCTGGCACTGATAATTTGTCAGCTTTAACGGGGACTAACTTTGGGAAATTGGGCCTAACCAGTACTCCTGCCGATCTTAATGATTGGGAATTAAAGGGCTTAAATGGTGCTACTTGGACTGTTTCTGCAAAGAAGAACACTCTAGGTAGAGATATTTATTCTTTTGAGAATAAAGCTACAGGTTTAACGCTTGCTGTTGATCCTACCATAGCTATTGATGCAGATAAGGCTGGTGTCGGTGCGAAAGCTTTGACTTTGGGCGGTACCGCATCAGAGTGGGTGGCTGAAGGTGATAAGTTGGTTTCTTATTTCACGGGAGACTCTGTTGTTTATATCGCAAAGAACGGAGGTGATCTTTATTTGGAAAAAACAACAAAAGCTAAATTAGGCTCATCTAAAGCTATTGATCTGTCCTCTGCTAAGAATTTTCCTGAATCAATGATTTTGGATGCAGCTGACTTGAACACGTTATTGCAATCAGTTCCTACTGCTACTTTCTTTGGTTTGAATATGAACCCTAGTGTCTCTACTGGCAAAGCAAATCGGTTGACAGACACTCCTCTTAAGGCTACGGACGTAAGTGGTGCTGGTAATTGGGTAACTTTACAAGCCAAAGATAAAAAAGTGAAGGTTGATGGTGAGGATCAAGATGCCTATGTTGTCGTTGATACCGCTTATTATGATGGTACTGAGACTAGTAAGTTCTTGCAACTTAATTACGATGCTTTCAAAGCGGACAATCGTGAAGAAGGTTCTTATTACTTTAAGTTTACTTATAACGCAGCTAAAGATGAATTATATATTCAAGTTCAGAAGGTAGCTTATAAGCTTACGAAAAATGCAGGTGAGACTGATGCGGACTTTGCTAAGTATATCAAAGAGAATAACAACAATTCTTACTGGAGCATTCAAGATGAAGAAAACCCTCGTACGTTAGCGACCAAAACTGATAAGTTTATCTACATGGCTAGATTGGCTGGAACGAATGTCTTGACTATCAATACGGATGAGACAGATCTAACTGGTACTTCTGCACCTGTAGCTATGGCTAATGTTCAGAAAACAGTTGTCAAGCTTGGCACGAACTTCTCCGGATTGACGCTTACTACGATCCCTGATGGCGTATATTTGGTACAGTACAAGGCCTCGGCAGGAAATCCGAAAATCAAACAAAATGGTTTATATGCTTTGGCAAACTTAGCAGGAAACTTGGGTTGGGCTAATTTGGCTCGTAACCAAGAGTTCAAGCATATGCCTGCCGCTCAATGGGTAGTGGATAAGAATGGCACTTCTTCTACTGCTATGGTTACGATTGATAATCGTGAGTTCAGTGATGTTTCTAATACAAGTGTTCTTCCGTCTCAAATGACTCAATTCTATGCGGTGGAAGGTAGTGATGATGTATTCTATTTCAATGGTAGTGTAGCTGATACTTTGAGTTTTATCAAAGTTGATGAGGCATTGGTTAAGGATACAAAATTAGGTTATAAGTATGTAACGGCTGAAGAAGCTTCTGTTCAGACATATTTGTTCAACTATTTGCATGGGCTGGCGTTGAATAAATATCTGTATACTCCGGCAGGAAAAGACTCTATTGTTCGTGTAGACGAGAATGGAGAGAAAGCGAACTTCCGTTTGACTTTGATCGCAAAGGATGACAAATATGGTTATAAGGATGGTTTGGTAAGAAACGCTTACTATGTTTCTGACGGAAAAGGTCGTTATATCTCATTCGACGGTGTAGCGAATAAGTATATGATGAAATCAGTTCCGACTCCTTTCTTCTTGAAAGAGAACAATTGCATTGACGGTACTCATTATTATACTTTGGTAGAAGCTAATTTGCGTTCTGAGGCATTGGTTAAAGAAGGTAACAATGATATCGCATTATCTTGGTACCCTGCTTCGGAAAATGGTAAAAAGGTTGCTGATGCTAAGACTTTTGCTGCACTGAATACAAAGGAGGTAACTCGTAGTTATGAGCAACCGGATGGTTCCACCGTCACAGTAAAATATTACGCCGATGCAAATGGTAATATTGCGAGCGCTCCATATTATGATAAGGATGGTAATCGTTTGATTGTGGATGGTAGTGAAATTGGTGATGTATATGCTTATAAAGCAAAGGATGGCGTTGTATCATTACAAAAAGCATTCAATTCGATTTCTCGTTCAAATTCTTGGGACTATGCATCTGTAAAAGTATCTGTTGACGACAATACTCTTGATTTGACTGAGGGTACTTTAAATGATAAGTTCTATTCAGAGATCCGTACCTCTGCATTCGCCGTATCAAAAGACGACTCTCCATTGTACCGTCGTTTCAACAACGCTGCGTTAGGCGAGAGTGAAACCGCTGATAGCTTGTTCTTCGTTGAAAAAATCCGTAAGGAATATTTGATGGATGAGTGGAACAAGAACTTGACAGACAAGAATGTAGATTACGCTGGTATCTGGAATAAGGAGAAAGCTGACGGTAAATTAGGATTCATCGTTGATACCGCTTGGGTTAACCGTGGTAATGGCGATATCAAGCCGCAATATTTGATCTCTGTCGCTCGCAATGATCAAGCCGGTACTCCGGGTGTTCCTTGTACGTATGAGCATAATCACTTTGATAACGCTGGTAATCCTGTTGACGCAGTGCATTGCTCTCATGCAACTCAAGGCCATTCAGGCTTCGACTACGGTAAGTATTTGGTAAGCTTTGGCGACTCTGCCCTTATTAAGGGCCATGAATTGAAGGTTCCGTATATGGATATCGATGGTGGTTATACTCGCGTAGGTTTTGTTAAGGCAATCCACGCTGGTGACAGCTTGTTCGTCTTGACACAAGGTTTTGAGAACATGGATCCGGCTACATTGGATACAGCTACGATCATCAATGCTTATAAGAAGAGCAAGAGCGAGAACTTTATCGTGAATTTACAGGGTGACAACCACAAGAACGTAACTTGGTCATTCCGCTATGTAAACCCGGATAAGGCTGGTGCTGTAACGGAAGAGGGTGCTGATAACGAATTCTTGTTCGAGTCGAACATCTATAACGAGGCAGGCGTTGCTTCTACTGGTAAGGCTACTAAGGGCTTCGATAAGACCGTTGCCGGTTCAATCGCTCCTTCTTACGCCGCATGGTTGAAGATGCAGAATGGTTGCTTGGTATTGACTCGTGGTGATTCAGAGTTTAGCGCAGCTAAGACTGGCTCTGACGGTGCTTTGATCTTCAACGCATACCAAAAGACTGACGCTGAGGATATGGTAACATCTATCGAAGGCGCTAACGCTGAAGGTGTATCTATCATCGCTGGCAACGGTACTGTAACTGTTCAAGGTGCAGCCGGTAAGTCAGTAGTTATCACGAACATCTTAGGTAAGGTAGTCGCAGAGACTGTTCTTACATCTGATAACGCTACAATCGCTGTACCTGCGGGTATCGTAGCGGTAGCTGTTGATGGCGAGGAAGCTGTTAAGGCTATCGTAAAATAAGATTTATAAAGAAATAAAATAAATCGAAAATACATTCCCGTGCGGGTAACCAAGTACTCCGTGATGGATGAACAAGCGGGAATGGATTAATATTAATACTAAAGTAATAAATTAAAGTTCATCCGTCGTTACCTCCGTGAGGAGAGAGGGCGGTAAGAATAAGTCTTGGTTGGCATTGTATATGCCGCCAAGACTTTATTCCATATGTTGTATTGTTAATCTAAAAATTAAAGGATATGCAGTTTAGTTGGTGGTACCTTTTTGTTTCTATCCCTGTGATATGGTCTTTATGGATAGGTTTCCGGGTCTTTAGGGGGATAAATAAACCAAGTGATTTCTTCTGGTATCCGGAAGGAATGTCATCAGAGAAGTTGAGGGATTCTTTGACCGCATCGAATATCAGTGTAGGTTCTGCTATCTTTGCGTTTTTGAGCTTTGGATATTCTTATAAGCTTGCCGCTTTTATCTCTCCTTTGACATGGCTGCTAGGTTTCTTTATCTTGTATAAGGTATTTCCTCGTATAGAAAATTCGGAAAAGAGAACATTGCATGGCTTTTTGGCCAATCGTTATGATAGTCGATTTATCGGTTATTTCGCTTCTTTGTTATCGATCATCGGATTCTTGGGTACCTATGGTATAGAGATCTTGGTTGGGATAAAGATCGCTAATGTCCTTTTCCCTAATGTCTCCTCTATTTATATTATCTTGGGTTTGAGTCTGGTGGTGTGTACGTATACTGCACTAGGAGGTTTTAAGGCTGTTATTGATACGGAAAAGATGCAATTGTGGTTTTCATACGTCGGGATTGCTGCCGTTTTTGGATTCTTAATATCTCATAATGAGAATGTATTGAGTCTTGAGACATTGGCTTCGGACCATTGGGGATTTTCAAACTTATCAGTGTTATTTGTCCTTTCATTAATTGTGGTGAATGTACCTTGGCAGTTGATCGATATGTCCGTTTGGCAACGAGTCTGTTCCATGCGAGACCAAAAGGATATAAAGAAAGGATTGTCACAATCTATTTACTCAATTGGAATCTCTTGGTGTGTGTTGATTTCATTGGGTGTTTTACTGAATTATTTTCCGGACTTTACGGCTCCTTCGAATAATGATTACGGTTCCTTGCTATTGAGTTATCTCCAAGAACCTTGGGCGTTTGCTCTGTTTGCGGCGGGCTGCTTTGCCGCATTAGTGTCTACGGCAGATACATTATTGATTGCTTCTATACAGACTTTTGTTTTTGATATATTGTATCCTTCACATTCATTGAAGACGATAGAAGATACAAATGACCCGGAGAAAATGAAGGGTTTATTGCGCTATGGAAGGAAAATGGTTTATTTATTCGGACTTATCAGCCCTTTGTTCATTTACTTGGTTAGTATTGTGATACCGGGTGTTCTGGATTTGTTTTTTTTAGTTTATAGTGCTCAGATCATATTGCTTATACCGATTTGCGTGGCGATATTCCGTAAGGATTGTGTACGGATGAGAAAGTATGCGATATTCTCTCTTTCTGCTGGTTTCTTGGCTTCTGTATGCATGATGGTGTGGATGCTTTTTCATCCGGTGGAATACGTTTATCTGTCGGCTCCACTTGTTTCGATTCTGGTTTCTGCGATACCTTGGTTTTTTATTAAGAAAGGAGAGGGTTATGATACTGGAGTTAACAAAAGGTGAGATTTTCGAACTAATGGTTTCAGCTTTAGGAGGATTCCTATTGTTATGTAAATGGATGAAATCTACGAATATGCGAAAAGTAAGGGAATACCTTGAAAAACAGCCCTTAGATGGGCTTTCGGATTGCAGTTGTTTGGGGGATTTTATGAAGCGGTCTTCTTGTAAGAAACTGTTTAACTATTATTTTTTATATAGGCTTGTCTCCATTTCTTATTATTTGCTGCCGGTTGTTTTTTTGTTCTTTTTTCTTGTTGATGCATTTTATTTGTATAACTATTTTCTTGTTGATGGATCTGAAGTATTCGAGAAAGCTTGTGTTCCGATGCAGCAAAGTGTATTGATATTTATTTTTGAATCAGTGGTTGTTATGTTCCCTCTTGTTTTAGGAGAGTGGATTAAAAGAAATACTTATGAGCCTCTTGTATGAGCGACGATTGGAGTCTTGCTATATAGAACGAATATATCCGTATTCGGAATCGAATGCTTTTTTAGGAGTGAGTATTTGCTCTCGTTTATTTTCAGAGAAGACTTTGGTTGCTCTGTTTGATTGGTGCAAGGCAAATGTCAAATCTGTTTATGTATTAATAGCCGATGAGATACAAATGTACACTTTTATGGCTTCTAAAGGTTTGGAACGAAAAGAGGCTTGTGCGAAAGCTTTGCAAATAGGCGATATAAAGTATCGATTCATAGAAAGGGTTATCAAGAAAGGTGACTATGACAATGTTCGATTGCTTTCTTGGAAAGCGGTAGCCTTAGAGCCTCGATTCAAGACTTTATTGCAAAGACTTAGATTATTATATGGAACTGAAATCCTTTTTCGGCGGGAAGTTATCAAGCAGATTCTAGAACGTAACAGGCGGTTGCCGGAAGGTTTTCGTTTTGCAAGGATCGACTCTTCTGATTATGATCTAGCTTCTCTTTATATACTGAACGAACTGGCGGTTATTTTATATTTCCATTTATATTTTGATCCAGCGTGCCAATATCAAATCTCACCTTTACCTATGACCCCTTTATTGGAAATCTTGTATGACGGTACTTTTTTGAAAGACTTGCTTGTCCCTAAAAAGGATATTGGTTATATAGAAATTATGGGGGAGAAGGATCTCACTGGCAGAATGATTAAGGTTAATACAAAAGGGGCGCCCTTATAGATAGAACCGCCCCTCCTTATAGTTGTAGATAACTCCTTTACTTTTTTGTGAGTTCGTTATAGCTTATGTATAACTTTCATTAACTGCTCGCCCAAGCCAATTGTATAGCCTTGAGAGACAAATACGACACGGTTGAACGTATCGGCGATCAAGAAGATCGGCAAGGTATTGGCGTTTTGCAATTTCATCGCTGTAGCCATCTCCTTTTGGATCGCCCCGTCGATATCCAGACCGTATGTGATCGTGCCCGGTAAATCGCCGAACTCTTTCGGATCGAAGTTCTTATAGCCCTTCTCGTCAGGGAAGAGAAGCACGATGCCTCGTCCCCAATCCTCCAGTTCCTTCTTCACGGCGGCGATATCACGCATCGCATGGTTTGTCGGTTCTTGGCGGGAGCCTAGAAGCGCTACGATATAGTAGCCACGTCCGGTAGTAGCTAGCAAGCTAGTTTCCTCGCCGTTGTCCGCACGTTTGAATTTATTCTCGGAGTTGAAATTACCGATCACCTGTATCTCGTCCTTGCTTTCGCGCATCTCCAATTGGATCGGGGTGGTCTTGTCTGCCTCCACATTGAAAAACTCGATCTCGGCCAATACGCTACCGTTTGCCATACGAGTACCGGTCACTAACATATAATTACCTTCATCCATGGATAACGGTTTCTTCAGTAATCCGCTCCAAGTATCTCCCAAGCCCATATCCACATTACCGCCTCTCTCGAAATTCAAGGTCTGTAAAGTACCGTTCGGCAAAACCTTGGCGATCGTGAAGTGACTGTAATATTTCGGGTCTTGCAGCGCCTTGATTGGTTGGTAAGAAGCGATTACCTTGCCTTGTTTAGCGGTCGTCTGTACGGCAGCCTCGAAATCGACGTCTACCCAAGCGTTGTCCTTGAAGTACTGGATCTTGCGGGCTACCGGCTCGATACGTGCCGGAATACCTAAGCTACGAGCCACGGCCACGAAGAAGATATTACGGGAGCCCTTATCAGCGATACGAGATTTCCATACACCCATCGGCATGATCGGAATACGTTGTGCGTTTAGCGCGTCGTTAATGGAGACGTTATTCTTCACCCAATCCACCAATGCCTGTGGATTCTCTATGGCTTGTTTCGCAAGGGAAGGCTCAATATTTGCGACGAAGAAACTCTTATAAGGAGTCAGGAACTCATTGGCCACACGAGGATTCATGATATATTCATTGAACCATTCGCTTTGAACGGCCGGCGTATTATTCAAATGATCCGCGAAGACAGACGCTGGTGTATCACGTAGGTCCTTAGCGGACACGACATCCAATAATGCCATCGCCTGCGCACGCTTCTCGGCGGGAGTCTCCCGTAAGAACTTCTCGATCTCCATCCAGTTACCACGGCTACCAATCATGAAATCCTCCGTCTTCATCGGGTCGATACCCAATTCTTTCGCTAAAGCCTCCGCTTTCTCTTCCGTATAGAAAGTGGCTACATATTTATTACGGATAGCGTCTTCCTCCAATAAGCGTTTGGCGTTCGCCTCCTTTTGCTCCGGTGTAACTTCCGCTGGGATAGAGCCGTCCACCGGTGGTATGATATCTAGGGCGATCGTCTCCACATCTCCCGGTTTCTTGTTCAAGGCGATCGTAACCTCTCCGTCTTTGCCGAAAGAGACCTTGCTGTAGTCGAACTTGCCGTCTTTGCTGGCCCATACCAACATATCCCCTTTTCCGGCGGATAATGAGCATTTGCCATCCGCGTCCGTCTTCTTGCGGGCTACACTGTTAAACTCGGCATAGTTATAAATCTTGAATTCTACCAAAGCGTCCTTCACCGGCTTGCCATTGGCATCCGTAACCGTGATAACAGCTTTAGCCGAAGGCGCATAATTATCGATCACGTTGATCTCGGTATACCCATCGGTACGTTCCATGACATCCTCCGGGCCATTGTATTTACCGAATACTTTCGTATGCATCAACATACCCCGGTAAGCAGGGCCGTTGAACCAACCCAGATTCAATACCGGTTCGGGCTCGCAAGCGCCGAGGAAATACCATTTACCATTCACCCAAGCTTCTACCCATGCGTGGTTATCATCCGTATGCGCCCAGCGAGGCGTATATACCTGACGTGCGGGGATACCCACGGAACGTAAAGCGGCTACCGTGAAGGTAGACTCCTCACCGCAACGACCGTAAGCGGTCTTTACGGATGCCAAAGGGGAACTTGTGCGCCCATCGGAAGGAGTATAGATAACCTTCTCATGACACCAGTGATTCACTTCCAGTACGGCGTCGTACAACGAGAGACCCTTCACCCGGTCTTTCAACTCATCAAAGAAAACCATGCGGCTTTCATCCAGATTCTCATTGTTGATTCGTACCGGCAATACGAAATGGCGGAAGATATCCTCTGGAATGCTATCGCCCCAAGGCATCTCATTCCGTGCTAGGAAAGAGGAACGGATGTTTTTCAAATAGAAATCGCCACTATAGTCCGTGATGTCTCCAATCGGCATATAGGCGTACATGAAGGTTAACGCCTCCCTCTCTTCGGGAGTCATTTGATCGTTAAATACTGCGAAAAGGTCTCCGTTAGGCAGGGCGGCCTGTTTCGCTTGGAAATCGTTCTCGACCTCAGCTCGGTAAGCGGCGTCGGTAATAAAATGTTGTTGGTTGTTACAGCTCGTCCATACGAGTAATGTGAACAACAGCGTAAATAGATGTTTTTTGTTCATAAAGCGGATATGTATGTTTGCCAAAAGTAATGATTCTATGCGAGATAGAAAAATTCTCGAACAATTTGTAAGAAAGATTTGTTTTTCTATAGAAAGAATAAATCTGGTCTTCCTGTAAATTTGGGACCGGATTTCTTCTTTTTGTGTGATTATAATTACAAAAAGTTTACGAACTTTGTAACAAAGTATCAAATCACTAATCATAAAACCCGTTTTGCGTATGTTTCAAAATCCTGAGCAAGTGCTATTAATAGCTTCTGTGATCCTGTTTTTAAGTATATTCGCCGGTAAGGCCGGTTATCGTTTCGGCTTACCCGCTTTGTTGTTGTTCCTTGGTGTGGGAATGTTGTTTGGCAGCGATGGTCTGGGCATCCAGTTCAGCGATCCGAATGTGGCCCAGTTTATCGGCATGTTGGCGTTGAGTATCATCTTGTTCTCGGGTGGTATGGATACGAAAGTTGCGGAGGTCAAACCTATCGCCTCGCAAGGTGTGGTATTGGCTACGCTCGGGGTGCTGGCCACGACTTTTATCACGGGCGGGTTTATCTATTGGTTATTTGGTTTATTTGGCAAATATGTTACGTTGACTTTCCCGGAATCTTTATTGCTGGCGGCGGTCATGTCCTCTACGGACTCAGCCTCGGTTTTCTCCATCTTGCGCAGTAAAGGGGTTTATTTGAAAGAGCGTCTGCGTCCTACCTTGGAACTGGAGAGTGGTAGTAATGACCCGATGGCTTATATGCTTACCTTGCTTCTGATCGCTTACATACAAAGTGGAGGTATGAATATTTGGGAGGCCGGGCTATCCTTGGTCATTCAATTATCGGTGGGAGCTATCGCCGGTTTCTTATTGGGGAGACTGGCTGTGTTGATTATCAATAAGATCGATATAGATAACGAGTCTTTGTATCCGATCCTTTTATTGGCTACGGCTTTCTTCACCTTCGCCGCTACGACCTTATGTAAGGGTAATGGCTATTTAGCGGTTTATATCGCAGGTTTGGTGGTTGGTAACGCTAAGATTGTTCACAAGAAAAGTATGGGGACGTTCTTTGACGGTTTCGCTTGGTTGTGGCAGATCGTGATGTTCCTTACGTTAGGCTTGCTAGTGAACCCGCATGAGTTATTACCGGTGACGGGTGTAGGTGTTATGGTGGGAGTCTTTATGATCTTGATCGCCCGTCCGATTAGCGTGTTCCTTTGCTTGATACCTTATAAGAATTTCTCTTTCAAAGGTAAACTGTATATCTCATGGGTGGGATTACGCGGGGCGGTTCCTATTATTTTCGCTACTTACCCGATGATCGCCGGGATCGAGCATGCCGGTATGTTCTTTAATATCGTATTCTTTATCACGATTCTTTCTTTGCTGATTCAAGGAACCACGGTTACTCAAGCCGCAAAATGGCTGGATATGGTGGATGAGCCGGAACGAAAGGATGAGTTTGGCATCGAGCTTCCCGAGGAGATCAAGAGCGCTATGAGCGAGATCGATATTACCCCGGCAGTATTATCCCATGGAAATAAATTGATGCAGCTGACTTTACCCGATCATACCTTGGCGGTAATGGTGAAACGGGAAGGCCGCTATTTCATCCCGAAAGGAAATACGGAATTAAAGGAGAATGACAAGTTGTTAATGATCTCCGATAATGATGAGGCGCTTTTGCAGGCGTATGATTCCTTGGGGGTGAAGGATTATACGATGAAGAAAAATTGAAATAATGTGCCAATGGGGGAATGTGCCAATATGCCAATGCAGATACTATTTGTGTAGAATAAGCATTGGCATATTGGTACATTATTTTTACCGTACCGGAAATTCAGTTATACGTAAAGTGGTACAGCCATAAGGGATTAACTCGATGCTTTCTTCGTCGCCCATATCATTGCCTTGCTGGGTAAAATACGAGATAGAACCAGAGGAACCTCTATATAAAGACCACCCATTAAGACGTTTGCCTTTCGCCTTGATTGTAATCGGGGCATTCTCTACGTTCCAAGGATAGTCGGTAGTCACTTTCGTTTTCTCTACGACAAAGTTGTCGTTGATTTGGTCTGGTTCCAAGGATTTATGTGTAAGCGCATAGTTCCAAGGAGAATCTGAAGTCACTTGATAATACCAGTTACCGTATTGAGCCGCCTTCTCTCCTTCAAATGTCTTCTTCTCCCATTTCTCGTTCATCTTCAAGGCATAAACCAATGGCCCCCGTTCGATTACCGCACTGCCTCCGTACCAACGGCTGGCCGCTACTTGCATTGGGAGTTCAACGGTTAGGACATCACCTTGTTTCCATTCCCGGTTGATACGGGCGATCTCCCCGGGATATGCATCCACGACGACATTCTCTCCGTTCAGTTTGATCACCGGCTGATTACACCATGCCGGGATGCGAATATGGAAAGGGAAGAAGGCTCTCTTTATTTTTTTATCCTCGAAAGCGAATTTAAAATGCAGAGTCTCGTCAAACGGATAAGCGGTCTCTTCCTCGATTTGCACGGTCACTCCGTTGGCTACCTTAGCTTTGACACTCGAAGGTGCGTATACAAGAGCGGCTATACCATTATCCGCCGTAGCGTACCAAAGGTTTTGAACTAATTTAGGCCAGCCTTGATGTAAGTTTGAGGTACAACAAGGATAACCCGTAAGTTCTCCGAATAAGATATCCGTATCATCGTGTGGCGTGGAGAAATTACGCCACTCACGAGTAACGGCTACTTGGTTGGTTTGCTGATAATATTGGCGGGCAGAGTAATCATCTGTCACTTGAGTCGGCAATGCGTTGTAGGCCACTCGCTCCAGATAATCGGCCCATTGAATATCCCCTGTAATTTCCAGCATCTCTTCCAATGAGAACATCATCTCCACGGCGGTACATAATTCGGAACCGGTAGTCGGCTCACCGAAACGAAGTAGTTCGTCGCCACCCCAAAGCCCGGTCGGGAGACCGATCGTATTATGTATATCCTTTACCGCTTTCTTAACGGCGCATATCTGTTTCGGATCTTGATTCTGTTGATAATAAACAACCGGTTCCTTGAAGCCTTGCGCCAGATTGACACAGTGCAAACTGAGTTGGCGGGATAGATGATCTTGATTTAAGAAGATATCCGTCCAGTTAAACGTCTGCTTATGAATCAACTCTCCTAAATCCAATAAGAACTTGTCGCCTGTGATATTATATAGCCAATAGACGATCATTAAATTATCACCCCCTCTTTGCTCTCCCCAAAAGGTCCATTTACCTAGTGGGTTTTGAGGCAACTCGGCTAATTGGTATTTAAAATATCGAGTAAAGAAATCAATGACCCGTGTATCGCCTGTGGCTGAGTAATATTGTTGCATTACTTTCATCATCACCATCTTAGGCCACCAATCCCGGGAATTGTCCCGTTGTAATCCCGGTTCGTAACTCCGGTCTGTATCCGGTCCGAAATAGCCGTTGGGCTTTTGGGAAGCCAAGGTCCATTCGACCCATGGCTTTACCTTATCGATAAGCGCTTGATCATTGAGTATATAGGCTAGTGGAAGAAGACCGTCTATCCAATAAGGGCCACGTTCCCATACGTCACCATCACCACCTAGCCAACCATTACGAGGGCCCATGACTTTCTCGTATACTTGATCCAAGTTTCCAGTCATGCCGTTCTTCATCCGTACTAATTGCTCCTGCATCCAGCCGGTAGGCCGGATAGAACCGATCGGTAATTCTATGTAAGGTTTCTGTAGCAACGGATAACGGTTGTTTTTGTAATTAACAGAGATAGCTGTTTTTTCATTAGCAAGCTGATTGGCCGCTACGGAAGTGGTAACGACCATAGCGAGCGATAATGCTAATATTTTAGGAAGAAGTTTCATAAGTTAGTAAATTAGTAGTTTATATTATTCGTTATAATCAATCCATACTTTCATTTTCCCCGCTTTCCGGTTATCCCATGTATAATAAGGGATCAAAGTGATTGCCAACTCATTTGTAGTGGCCTTTATGGTTGTGATCCCATTTAATAATTTCGGATTAAACTGGGCATTAAAAGAGGTGTTCGCCGCGATTTTTAGGTTATCAAAATCTTGAGGGTTATCTACCTCTTCCATGCAATATACGAGAGGCCCTCTTTGTATGGCACGCTTACCGATGTTTTGCTTAACTCTAGGGTCTGCGGTTATCAATTTGACTGGCATCTCCATTGATAAGGAGATTACGTCTCCTTGTTTCCACTCTTTATTTAATACGGCGTATCCTTTCTCTGTTGGAACTTTTACTAGTTGCCCGTTTACCGATAAGGTATATTGCTCACACCAACCAGGGATACGTAAACGTATCTCTTTTTTCAACGGATTAGAAGGAGTTACAGTTAGTTTTACAGTTCCATCCCAAGGATAATTGGTCTCTTGTCTCAACGTGACATTTGTGTTGTCTGTGTTTATCTCAGTAGAATTACCTATGTACAGATTTACCCAGATCGCCTCATTGGAGGTTCCGTAAATATAATTACCGATAGATGGAAGGAAGCGAGATATTTGGCTTGGGCAACAAGCGCAACCATACCATGCTTGACGGTGATGGTCTCCTTTAGATTCCAAAGGATTAACATAGAAAAAACGATCTCCTTCCAGCGATATACCGGCTAAAGCTCCATTGTACATGGATCGTTCGAGGACATCAATATACTTGGAGTCACCAGTAAATTGATTCATTCGTTGATTCCACAATACCATTCCAACCGAAGCGCAAGTCTCACAATAAGCATCTAGGTTTGGCAGGTCATAGTCTTCTGTGAAACCTTCGTTATGGCGTGAGGAGCCGATCCCCCCGGTAATGTACATATTTCGGAGTACGACATCATCCCATAACCGATTCAAAGATTCGATATATCCAGAATCTTGCTTTAACGCTGCCACATCCGCCATACCACAATACAAGTACATGCAACGAACGGCATGACCAGCGATATCACTCATCTCACGTACAGGTTTGTCATCTTGGTAGTAGAATGGATCCCATTCACCTTCCCCACCTTTCGAGCCATGCCCGTGTCCTCGTTCCTCGATCAGCCAATCAGCGAAATCTAGGTATTTTTGCTCTCCTGTGGTTTGATATAGTTTGACAAGGGCTAACTCAATTTCCTCATGTCCGGGAACCCAATCTCGTTTTCCCGGTCCAAAGATACTCATCATGTGATCGGTCATTCGTATACAAACATCTAGTAGTTTTCGTTTTCCGGTAGCTTTATAATAGGCCACTCCTGCCTCTATCATGTGTCCGGCACAATACATTTCATGCTTGTCCATATTAGTCCATCGTTTTTCCGGGGCGGTCAATGTGTAATACGTATTAATATATCCATCCGGTAGTTGGGCGGCGGCGAATTTATCGATCCATTCATCCGCTTTTTTCTCCAACTCTGGATTTGGATTGTTGATCAAACTGTATGCCATGCCTTCCAACGCTTTGTATACATCAGAATCATCAAAGAAAATACCGGAATGTTCCCCTTCCCTTTTTGCCGCATTCTCAAAATTGCGGATGCGCCCTGTCTGGTTCTCGATCTGATCAATACAAACAGGCAAAGTGGTCGATATATGTTTCTTTAACCTGGGAGACCAGAAATTATCTTGTATATGAACTTGTGAGAAGTCCACTTGGTCAATCATTTTGAAAGGAGCTTCTTTATGGGGAGCTTGTTTACATCCCCATAATGTTAGACATGTCAAAGATAATAATACGAACTGTTTCATTTTTTTGAGATTTAAAGTTATAATCTAATCAATGCTTTTATAAATCAGACCTATTGATGTTAGTAGGTCTGATTTATAATAAAAAGTTTAAAGTTTACAAACCATTTTTGTCAAAGCATCTGCTGATGCTACTCTTTTTCCGTCGACGAAGATAAAGAATCCTTTCCCGTTACTATATTTTTTTCCTGTTTTATCATATAGAATACATATTTTTTTATGATGATACATTATATGATCTAGGCAAAAATAGTCCCATTTATCTTCTGGTATCAAAGGATTGACGATAAGAACGTCTTCGCTTTGCGGACGAATTCCTACCAGCCCACTTATGACTAAATCACAAAAAGAGGAGTGGTTGTAGTTTCTGCCTCTCTCTTTAGGTTGGTGATTTTTCAACATGGTTCTGGATATCCAATCTCCCGTAAAAGGATTTAGGTTCTCGTCGATCCAAGGAATGACATTACCATTATCGAGTGTGAGATGTTGGCTTTTTGTATATATTTTCAGTAATGTCCAAAAATCGTCTTTGGATATATAGTTTTGTTCTTGATCGTTCAGTAAATTCGCTAACCCTGTCAATGTCATGGCTGTGGCGAAAGGCCAAGACGGACCATTCCATTGGCATTCGTGCCCTTCATAGACAACTTTGAATTTGGGATGACATTGTTCTGCGGTTGTAGGACCATATGGAGCAAAAAAATGGTTTTTGTCCATTAGAAATTTCCATGCGATAGCATAAGAATGATTTGCTAGATCAAAACTCCAAGGCGTGTAACCATGCAATTCCCTGACATCGCGTAATATTGCTTTGCTATCCATAGGCAGTACTTTTATAAAAGAAGCCTGTTCGTCCCATAGTAAATCAAACATTTTGTTACGGATAGCCTCTGCTTTCTCGTGAAAATAGGAACCTTGAGGATCATTCTTTTTCTGAGCGACCCAAGAAAGAGTATTTGCTTCTGCTGCCATATATGAGTTAATGGTAGCCCTATAGCCACTTCCTCCGATAGAAATTTCCATGCCGTCACGGTTGTCTGTTTGCCAGAAAAGACCGGTTTCGGAATTAAATTTCTCTTTTTCCCATCCGTTGAAGTTAGAGACTAGCTCAGGATATAACTTTTTTAATATAGAGTCGTTCCCTGTGACTAAAAAATATTGGTAGATTGCATTCGCTATAGGAAAACTATAGGATCGAACATCACCTCCACCCCTTAACCAGTAATAGGCATAATCATTCAAGTAACGCTGTTCATGTAGCCATCTCCCTTCCCTGAAATGAAACCAAGCTGGACAACAAATTCCGTTATATTTCCCAGCCCAAGAAACATCAGGCAGAAATTCTGTTATTATAAATCCCTCTGGTGTTTCTTTTATATGTTTTCTATAAGTCCACCATCGGAAATAATAAATCTCTTCGATATCTTTATCGGGACATTCGAAAAAAGGAATGTTTTCGGCGAGAAAATCTTTAGCTTGTTTGTTCGATATGGACTGTATGTATATTTCCTTATCTTGCTGGTTGAATTTATCCGCATATAAATCAGATAAATGACGATCTAAAATCTGCCCTTGAATATTTACAGAAAAACAAAGTCCAATAAGTAAATAGAAAATGTGTGTATGACTCCTGCTCATATAATGGTTTTATTGTAGGTGTCCTTCTAAAAGAAGGGCACCTAGGTTGGACATTATGTTTGTTTATAAATAATTAGGATTCTGCTCTAGGTTTGGATTTGAGGTCAATACTGTTTCCGGAATAGGGAATACTGAACGATAATCCCCCTCAGGCTTGTGAGATAACCAGCTCTTTGTCGTATATATACCAAAACGAATGGCATCTCTGCGGCGATGCATTTCCCAAGCAAATTCCCAACCCAGCTCATCATACATCCTTCCGAATTGGACTGGATCAGTGTTTCCTCTATCTACGATTTTATAATCTTCCACATAACCATATTGATAGCAAGTATTTCCCGCTAATTGGGAGTCTGTTACTGTCGCTAATTCAGGATTATCTTTAAACGCCCTTTGGCGCACTTGAGTAACCAAAGTACCAGCCCCGGATTTTCCTGTACGTAACAAGCATTCGGCTTTCATCATCATAATTTCCGCATATCTGAATACAGGAATGTCTGTGTTTGAACTGGAATATGAATTTTCAGCGACCTCAAATTTATTCATTCTGTAGCCTTCCAACTCACTGGTATAATTACCGCTAGGAATATCCTTCGTGTAGATCAGGGGTTCTCCCATTTTATCATAAGTTCCGTATAAAGGAGTACCATCAGCGGCCAATTGTTGCCCCATAAGCCAAGTATCGGCTAAACGTGAATCTTTTTCATTGTAAGTGTCTATGAATTGAGTAACTCCCATGGCAGATCCACATCCCCAAGGTGTATCAATCGTATTGTATTTCTTTTTTAGTTCACCGTGCCAAGAAAACATAAATATACTGTTTCCCGTAGCGAAATTCTCGTCGTAAGGGATTGTAAAAATGATTTCTTTACAGCTTTCGACACCCTGGGTCCTAAAAGGATCTTTGTAATTTTCAGCTAAAGTGAATTTCCCGCTGTTTATAATATCATCACATTGGGTTATACAGTCATTCCAGCGTGCTTCGTTTACGTAAACTTGTGCGTTTAGATATAAGTTGGCTAATAGAGCTTTGGCTGCCCATTTCGTCATTCGCCCGTAATAATTGCCTCCTACTTCTTCGCTTAAATTAGGTATTACCTCTATAAGTTCGTTTTCAACAAAGTCGAAAATTTCTCTGCGTGTATTTTTGGCAGGTAAATCCATCGCAGTTGTTGTTACAAGAGGAGCGTCCCCGAAATTGTCACATATTTGCCAATAGTAGTAAGCTCGCATAGCCCGAAGCTCTGCTAATCCTTGTGTTTTTTCTGTGTCGGAGGGTGTGGGTATTACCCCTGTTTCAATTTGTTCGATAATTTTGTTACATAGTAAAGCCCCTTGATAGAACCATGACCATATATTTTTCACATGGTCTTGCTCTGAGTTCCAGGTTTGATAATGCATACGGCGGTATGCGCCACCATCATCCCAACCAGAGGCATTAGGTGGCATAACGATTGCGTCTGCGCTTACTTCTTGTGCGCAAAAGTATCCCCAATGATCTGATTGGCTACGTAAATAACTATATACACTCGCTATAGAAGGAGTGAAATCATCTACTGTATAATTGTATGTTTGTTCTGTTACTTTCGAATATACGGTCTCATCCAGATTGTTGCTGCAAGAAAGTATGCTAAAAGAGCAGCAAGTGCCTAATAGAATTTTTATATAAGTATTCATTGTATAATAATTTATCGTTATAAATTTGCATAAACATTCAACATCAAAGTGTGGAATAAGACCGAGTTTTCATTAGTCATAAAGACCGTGAATCATGTTCTGTCCCCACACTTTA
>NZ_JAMOKU010000043.1:0-45838 GCF_023656845.1 Parabacteroides sp. Y3-G-102
AATCTTTAGCAAATATCCCCATGCGGGGCCCCTGCTTCATGCGGTATTAGTCCGACTTTCGCCGGGTTATCCCCCTCTGATAGGTAAGTTGCATACGCGTTACTCACCCGTGCGCCGGTCGCCACCCGGTATTGCTACCTGTGCTGCCCCTCGACTTGCATGTGTTAAGCCTGTCGCTAGCGTTCATCCTGAGCCAGGATCAAACTCTTCGTTGTTTAAATTATTTTATTATCCTCGCTCCGGAATCCGTTATTGTAGTCCAAAGTCATACTTCTTTGACGGTATCAATCCGGAAAATTAATTTTCCTATACTTGTACTACTTGTTGAATTATGTAAATCTCTCAAAGAACTCTTTTGTCGCTTTCGTTTTGCGAACGTGGATGCAAAGATAAGGACTTTTATTTTAAACCTCCAAATTATTTCGGAACTTTTTTTCTAAAAGTTTGTTTCATCATTTTGGACCGGCGTTCTCTCTCGAATGCGGGTGCAAAAGTAGTGCTATAAAACATAACTACCAAACATTTTCAGTATTATTTTTCAAGTTTTTTTCAAGACTTAACAAGTTATATAATGTACGTGTGATAAAGCCATACTACTCGATTCTCACCCTATTGGAGACATCCTGTTATAGAGACATAGCATGCCGCACTTCTACATGGAGGTATATTATGATTTATTGAGTGGCGATGTGATAATTTTCCATACAATAAGTGCGTGAATGATACAAAAACATAAATCACTGAACATTAACAGTTTAAAAGCACGATTATGTTTTACCGGAAAGTCGTACATGTTTATGAGAAAAGTCGTACGTGTTTTCAAAAAAAGTCGTACGTGTTTTTCCGAAGTCACATAATAGAAAATAAGAGTAGATAAAAAATACACAATAAGCATAGCCCAATCTCAGGATCAACATTTCTTTCAATCTTTTTCAGGAAACCGCCAAGACGTAATTATCTATGATAATCAAAAAACGATTTTAATTCTTATCACGAATCGAAACGAAGGTAATTTGCTAGAAAGAATTCAGACAATGAAATTATAAAGCTGAAAAACAAATTTATTCCTTACCTTTAGCACAAATAAAGCAAAAGACCATGATACACGTATTAATAAACACACTCGCAGAGAAAATGAACGAATTTCTTTCCAGCTATTATGAACGGGCAGAAATTATAGTGGAAGCCGGAAGTATTGATGCGACTCCAAATGAGGATCAATCGGATAAAATCATACTTTCTATCGTGAATATAGAGCGAGAGACAGCAATGGGAATCTCTGCCCCCTATAGGAACACAAAAAATAACACATTCCAACAAACATCTCCACCATGGTACTTGAATATATATATTATGGTTGCCGCTGTTTTTTCATCTAAAAGATACTTAGAATCTATACAAATATTATCGGATTCAATCTCCTTCTTACAACAAAATTCCATTCTTAAATTACCAGACCAAGGTACCATAACGCTCGAACCCGTAACAATTAGTATGCAAGAGCTCAGCAATATATGGAGTATATTAGGAGGGCATTATTATCCATCAATCCTATGTAAAGCACGAATCATATCTTTTGACGGAACAGAAATCAAGGATATAAAACAACGAATATCAAGTCAAAAAACAAATTAGAAATAATGTTATCAAACATATAGCATTTAATATCATGCCATATTCTTTTTATCTACTTTTGGAATATTATAACTATAAAACAAACCAATGATGAAATTTGACTTTTTAATTAACATTATATTTAGCCATGAATATTATAATGAATGTATTCCTTCTGAAATCTTCGAGATAGAACCCAGGAGAACGAATAGAGTCGTATTAGGAGGACCTAAATATCCTTTTAGGCAAACGGGTCGAAATCAATATGCACTAATTGGAGATCGAGAAGAGCTTCTTGATCACCTTTCAACCTCCCCGGATGGTCTCAACCTTGAGTTTCAAGCACATTCAAAAGATCCGAATTTTTTACTGTATACACAATCCCTGCTACCGGAAGAGCTAAATGATTCAGATATACAATTAAGTGTTATCGATAACCGACTGAATCGGCTCAATGTGATCATTCATGTTACCAAAGAATTATTAAAAACGAAATGCCCAATACAGAAAGAAATCCATTATCACACAAAAGAAGCCTATTGGGATTTTATCTTGATACCTCGTAATCCAGAAAATGCGTCAATGGATATTTTTATGGAGGATAATGGACCGGAAAATATTAGCTTCAAGAATCCCGAGCAAATCCGTTTCATGAATAAGGACATTTTTCGTATCAGCACAGAATATCCGATAAAGATTAAGGAAGAGTCTTATTACCAAAGAAGATCAGATATCACGATTTACGAGAAAAGAGAATATGCTAAAAGAATGCTATTAAGGCATGTTCCTGTTCCCTCTTTGGGACGTTTCCTTATAAAGGAATTACAATCTACCGAGAATTCTATTATACAAATTCTTTATATCTAAATCCTTAAAAAAATAACGTATGGCACAAATGAAAACCCCTGGCGTTTATATCATAGAGAAAAACGCTTTTCCTAATTCAGTCGTAGAAGTCGCTACCGCCATCCCTGCCTTTATCGGGCATACCCAATTCGCACGGGACGGTAACAAGGATTTGACCGGTATCCCTTTCCGTATATCTTCTATGGCTGAGTTCCATTCGTTCTTCGGTTTCGCTCCCACCTTGCGATTCGGAATTCGTCCGGAAGATTCCGAGAGTGAGGACACCACCAATGACATAAACGTATTATTCCCCGACGGAAGTTGCCAGCTTACTTTGCCAAAAACGTTCTATGCTTTATATTATAATATGTTGTTGTTCTACGCTAACGGTGGAGGACCGTGCTATATCGTCTCCGTAGGAGATTATGAGCATGACTTTAAAAGCATAGACTTTACAAATGCGCTCTTAGCCTTAAAAAAAGAACAGGAGCCCACGTTGGTCGTCGTTCCGGAAGCCGTATATATGGAGGAAGGCGATTGTTACAAAGTTCAAACTGCCGCTTTGATGCACTGTGGTAACGATATGAAAAATCGCTTTGCCATATTAGATGTTTTCAACGGATACAAAGATGAAAACGGTGCGGTTATCAAAAGTTTCCGGGAAAATATAGGTAGCAATTTCCTTGCGTACTGTGCCTCCTATTATCCATGGATAAATACATCTATCGTCACCGAGAAAGATATCACTTTTTATAATATAGAAAAGGATAGTTTAGAGAAATTGGAGGAACTGATCTTGAACGAATTCTCAAAGAAGTCCGGTGTAACGAATGAGGCTGTCAATGAACTTATGGACAAGTTCAAGCTTTTGCTTACCATGAAAGAGGACGAGGCGGAACGTTTCCATACCTTATTATACCAAGTCAGTTCCGTATACCGCTCCATTTTGAGAGAGATTCGCTTGAGGATCAATTTACTTCCGCCTTCAGCTTCGATGGCCGGTCTTTATACTATGGTAGATAACACCCGGGGAGTATGGAAAGCCCCTGCGAATATTTCCATCAATAACGTAGTCACACCCGCACTCTCGATCACAAATGCCGAGCAAGAAGATCTGAACGTACCGATGAACGGAAAAGCCGTAAACGCAATCCGTAGCTTTCCCGGTGAAGGAATCAAGGTTTGGGGTGCTCGCACGATGGATGGTAACTCGTTAGACTGGCGTTATATTAACGTAAGGCGTACGATGATCTTCCTAGAGGAATCGATCAAGAACGCCGCCCGTGCCTATGTATTCGAACCGAATGTAGCAAATACATGGGTAAATATGCGTAGTATGATAGACGGATTCTTACGGGGCGTATGGAAACGAGGTGGATTAGCAGGAACTTCCCCCGAAGACGCATATAGCATTCATATCGGATTGGGAGACACGATGACTCCCGAGGATATTCTGGAAGGTATCCTCAGGATATCCGTATTCGTGGCTATTACCAGACCTGCGGAATTTATCGAGATCACATTCCAACAACAAATGCAAAAAAGCTGATAATTTAAGAATTAAAACCTATTAAAGAAATACGAATATGGCAGGAGAAGCACAAGATAATGTATGGCCGTTACCCAGTTTTTATTTTAAGGTAGAATTAGGTAGCCTCGGGGAAATCGCTTTTAAAGAGGTATCTGGTCTGGATATGGAAGCCCAAGTAATTGAGTACCGACATGGTAATAGCCCGGTTTTCTCAAATATCAAGATGCCGGGACTGAAGAAGACGAGCAATGTCAGTCTAAAGAAAGGGGTTTTCAAAGCGGATAACAAATTATTCGATTGGTTTAACAAGATAAAAATGAACACAATACAGCGAGAAGATGTAACAATCAGCTTACTGGATGAAGCAGGAAGCCCTACGATGGTTTGGAAATTATCGAACGCATGGCCGACTAAGGTTACCGGTGTCAGCTTAAAATCCGATGGAAACGAGGCCGCCATCGAAACCTTAGATTTAGCGCATGAAGGATTGACCATAGAAAACGCTTAATGCTAAGGTTTGATCATATTGTCCCTCCTCCGGTAGCGTTTTATTTCAACGTGACTTTCGAAGGATTGATCGAGACCTCTTTCCAAGAGGTCTCGGGACTACAACTTGAAATGGAGACGGAAACGATTAAAGAAGGGGGAGAAAACAGTTTCAGCTATCAGGTGCCTACCCGACGAAAGCACGGTAACCTTGTGTTGAAACGTTCTTTAATGCCTTTGCCTCATGTGCTAGAGACATATGTGGTTAAAGTATTGGAAAATAATGGAAGTGCCCAGATCGTTCCCGTCAATTTAACTATATCATTGCTGGATGCCGGGCATTTTCCCCTAAATAATTGGTCTGTGCTCAATGCTTACCCTGTAAAATGGGACATTAGCGCATTGAATTCCCAAAAGAATGAGTTGGTGATTGAAACATTGGAGATGGCTTATACTAATTTGATCCGTATGTCGATAAGAGATACAGAAGATACGAAAAAAGAACAATTTAAGCAATGGCTATAACTATAAAAGAAATCCAAGTGTCCGCAAAAGTGACACAACAGAAAAAGGAACCCGACCTCCCTCTCTCCCGTGATTTGATACAACAAATCAAAGAGGAGATAATTCGTGAGGCCAAGAAAGATTTGTCTAACCTTTTTTCTTGTAGAAAGGAGCGATAAAACATGAACCAAAAGTTGATCATCGAGGCATATAAATCAATTGAATACAAAGGTGGCGAGAAATTGGGTAATATCACCGTCCAAATCAATCCGGATAGCTATAAGTTAAGCAAATCTACCTCCTATAAGAAAGACGAAAGCATAAAAGAGGATAAGCAACTACCGGAGTATAAACACACCAACCCCTCCACTCTCTCTTTTGATATACACTTCGATGGTACCGGTATTATCCCGACGGGGAAAAAAACCGTGACAGAAAGGATCAAGGATTTGGAGAATATCATTTTTCTACCTAGCGCGGAGATCGATCCACCCAGCCCTTGCTTCCTTAAAGTAATTTGGGGGAGTCTCATTTTCAAGGGGAGATTAACCAGCCTAAATTGGGATTACACCTTATTCTCGCCCAATGGCAATCCTTTACGAGCTAAAGGCTCCTTGTCACTAACAGAGGCGATTAGTAGTAGAGAGACACAAGCAAAAAAGAAAAATCAAAAAGCTGAGGGTAAATTCGTTACTTTTAAACAAGGAGACAGTCTAATCGGGTTATGCGCAAAAGAATATAAAAATTCTGGTTACGCTCCAATGATTGCCTCCATTAATAACCTAATCAGCTTTAGAGATATAAAACCCGGAACTCAATTATGGTTCCCTAAAATATAATGAATATGGATAATTCATTTATAATCAAACTATTCCTAAATGGTAAAGATGTAACGGAGCAATACTCCGTAATCAATGCAAAAATATACAGAGCATGTAATAAGATCGATAAAGCAACGATCTCCATCAGCGCTGATATTATCGACAACAGCCAATTTGAAATACCAGACAACAAAATATTCAATCCGGGTACGGAGCTTAAGTTTCAAGCGGGTCCAACAGATAAGGTCAGCACCTTATTTGAGGGATGCGTTACAACCCATCAGTTAAAAATCAATAGCGAACAACAAACTCTATTTGTTTTAGAATGTAGGGGGTTCGCATATCCTGCAACCTTTGGACGTAAAAATAATGTATATGAAAATAGTAAAGATGATGCCGTTATCAAGAAGATTCTGGGACAATACGGGCTTTCTGCCAAAGTAGATAGTACCGGTATAGAAATTCCACAACTGGTACAATATTATTGTACAGATTGGGATTTTGTACTCACACGAGCACAAAATAACGGATTAGTCGTTATCACTGACGGTAAACAAGTCAAGGTATGTAAACCGAATGTATCTGCCTCCCCGGTCTTAATCATCACCTATGGAGATAATTTAATCGCTTTCGATGGTTCTATATCCGCTTCCGAGCAATACACAGATACAAAAGCCTGCGCTTGGGACGTGAGCCGTCAACAAATTATCAAAGCCACCGCCAGCAAACCTTCTCTCAATGCCCAAGGCGATATCGCCGCAAAGGATCTATCCGGTCTGGCAAATGAAGTGATGCTTTATCAAACCAACGCTCCCATCGGCGACGCTTCTTTACATGCTTGGGCCGATGCGCAAGCTTTATGGAGCGGTCTGGCACGTTTTCAAGGCTCCATCACAATTTACGGGAATGCGTCTATTATTCCGGGCTGTATTATCAAATTAGAAGGATTAAGCAAACATTATAGTGGAAACGCATTTGTTCAATCAGTAGAACATACACTACAAGGAGGCGAATGGAAGACACAAGTCTATATGGGTTTCAATCCGGTAGTCATTACCGAAGAGCCCGATGTAGTGGCTCCCGCAGCTAGTGGTTTCTTGCCCGGCATACGAGGATTACAAATAGGGATCGTTAAAAAGATCGGAGATAATAAAGATTTCGAGAATTTTATATTAGTCGATATACCCTTGTTACAATGTGAGAAGACGGAGATATGGGCTCGGCCGGTCAGTCCGTACGCAAGCAATGGGGTCGGCATGTTATTTCTACCGGAAGTCGATGATGAGGTAGTCCTGCAATTCATCAATGAGGACCCCTGCCACCCTGTGATTATCGGAAGTTTGTACAGTCGCAAACGAAAAACGCCGGTTTCTTTAGATCCAAAAAATAATTTAAAGACAATTGTTACAAAAAACCAGTTGAAAATTACTTTGGACGATGATAAAAAGATTATCACAATAGGGACTCCCGGAGAGAACACGCTCATATTGGATGATGACAAAAAGCAAATTCTGTTATCCGATGCTAATAAGAACAAGGTCTGTATGGATAAAAACGGAATTATGGTAGAATCCGGCAAAGATCTCATATTTAAGGCAAGAGGGAATGTCAAGACAGAAGGAATGGGTATCGAATCCAAGTCTAAGCAAGATACCAAGATAAATGGCTTGAATATCGAGGTTTCCGCACAAATGGGAGTTAAAGTAAAAGGGTCTGCCACCGCCGAAATATCCGCATCCGGCCAAACCGTTGTAAAAGGAGGCGTTGTAATGATTAATTAAATCGAATGATTTATGCAGAACAAAAATAGTTTTTTAGGTAAAGGATGGGCATTCCCCCCAGAATTCAGCCATAATGATAATCCCACCCGCATGTCTAATTATGAAGAAGACATCCGGCAAAGCTTGATCATCCTTCTCTCCACTCGCACAGGGGAGCGAATACATCGTCCGGATTACGGTACGGAACTATATCGTTATCAGTTTGAACAATTAGATCTTACCATGGAGACCATGATTAAAAGCGCTATCGAGAAAGCTGTTCTCTTATACGAGCCTAGAGTCTCGCTTGATCGCATAGAAATTAATAAGGCTTCGATTCAAGATGGCATTCTGATTATCGAACTTTATTATACGATACGTATGAATAATGTCCAACAAGAATTGACCTATCCTATCTATTTTGATTCTAACCGATGAATAAACAATGGAATAAAGATGGATTGACAAGAAAAAAATTGGAGAATGATTTCCGGATACATGAGCCTTTTCAAGTACTCGAGAAAAATCTCTCCAATTTATTGGCTCGTGCCTTTTCGAAATCATCCTTTTTATATCATTACCAATCCTTAGCCATACTCAATGAGATCAAGCAAACAGATACAATTGGGATCGAACAGAGTTTCATTTTGTGGCAAAATGAGAACTCACCGGAAAGTAACAGAGAAATCACCTATCTAAGAAACGCTCTATACCATAAGTTCTCTGATTGGTATCAAAGATTGAATCATCGGATCTTTAGAGATTCCATGTCCGATTTATTTCTGGATATGGAGAAATATAACCAGAGACTTCAGCTAATAACCCTATCCAATCCTAAAACGGTTCGTAGAAGTCTCTACCTATTATTACGTATCCTCCGTAATTTACAAAACAAACGGGAGATTTACATCCAAGAAATCGCTAAAAGCGGAGAGACCGATCCCTCATTAGCTGTTTTAATCGCTTTCTTGAAAAACTATCAATATCTGGTAGATCAGTTCAATAAACGCTGGGAAGCTTATCCGTTATTTTATGTCAACCAAATATTGAAGGAATCTCCCCAAAAAGCGATTATTCCTTCCGCTTGGTTTATCGCCGTGAAGAATAATACCGCACGGCAAGCCCAGTTACCCAAAGGTACAGGTATTATAACACAGGTACCATTTCCTGCGCAAGATATCCAATTTTGTTATCGTACGGACGAAGATTATTCGGTCAATGACATGAAAATAACGAGTATACATTCGTTACTATTGGAAAAAGATCCGAAAAAATATCCAGCGAGCCGATTAGGCTTCGTTACGTCCATCTGGCAAAAACAGTTGAATGACAGGATCGGAAACGTTCCTTCTAAGAAGCCCAATCTGGACTCAGAGCTAATCTTTGAGAACCAATCCTCTATACAAGCCGGACTGATGATCGAATCTCCCATGTTATTACTTCGGGAAGGACATCGGGATATACATATCACATTCGGATTAGAAGAAGACTCCATATCATATTTCAAAGAATTAATCGCTACCACGGAACAATCTTCCCACGAAACCGGGCGTGTATTAAACGACGCTTTCCTATTGGAGTTAAGCACAGAGAAAGGTTGGGCCCCGATATACGCCTACACCTTGACATTCATCAACGAAAACTCCTTTTATCTGAAATTCGTCCTTAATGAGAAATTCGACCCTACAACACCTTGCTCTGAAGCTCATGGTTGCCAAACACGGAACCCAGTGCTCCGTATATTGATGAACACGGATGCTTGGTTATTCCCCTACTCTTGGGTACACCGTATTTTTATTACTAGCTTAAAGATAAAGGTACATGTATCCGGCATGTCATCCTTGAAAATCTATAATCCTCTGGGAGAAGTAGACGCAAGCGTACATTTCCCTTTATTCGGGTTAGAAGCTCAAAAAGGCTCATGGTTCGCATTCGGTAATTATGAGATAGCGATCAAGCCTATCCAATCCATGGGTATTACTTTGCAATGGGCGGATCTACCTTATTCGGAAGGAGGTTTCTATGATTTGTATCAAGCATATAAGACACCTATCGATAATACCACCTTCAAAGTTGAATGGGAAAAACTAACAGACCAGAAATGGGTAAAATTACCGGGAAGTACATCTTGTCTCTTCAATACGAAAAACAAGCATACTTCCCCTAGGGGAAAGCTCTCGGAGTACAGCGAGATCGTTTACGATAAACCATTCAAAAACATTACGGTCTCCACGGAAGAAGAGCAATATCAATATACGAAAACCCAGCAAGGCTTCTTCAGGATTAGACTCACAGATCCGAACGGCGGATTCGGGCAGACGGAGTACCGGATGCTCTTTGCGGATATCATGATAAGAAACAGCCATACCCGTAAACAGATCCCGGTGCCCAAACCTCCTTACAACCCTATGATTGAAAGTATAGGTATCGGTTATAGCGCCGAGGAAGAATACTTTTTCAATGGCGATACCCCAAGAGATAGATGCCGTATCTATCATATCCATCCATTGAGGCAAAAGGAATTACATGAAATCGATCTACGTCATCCGTTCCCAATGGTGGAAGTTCCCACAGAAGATGGGATTATTCTATTCGGTATTGGTAACTCGATCGGTAACGACCAGATCCGTTTATTCTTCGAGATGGCTGCCTTGAAACGGGAAATCGGAAAAGAATATCTTCCTTGCGTACAATGGTCTTTCTTCAACGGCAAGCAATGGGAGTTTATCAAACCGGGTAATTTACTTTCCGATACAACCGGGAATCTGTTGAATACAGGTTTGGTAGACATCCTACTTCCCTCACCTATTAGCGAGGAAATGCTAGACATAAATGGAGATTTCTGGCTTTCGGCAAAAGTATCTTGCCACACGCAAAATTGTTCATCCATACGAAATGTCTATCTAAACCCAGTGAAAGCCCGGTTAGAAATCCCCGAAGAAATGGAAGCCCTGATCAGTGAGGAACTCGAAAGCTTCACGGGACTCGTTTCTTTCGAGAAAAGTATGCCGGGACTTACGGATATTTACCAGATCATACCCGCTAAAGGAGGACGTTCGCCGGAAACGCCAGAGGATATGCGGCTCCGGATCACCCAAGAGATGTCCCATCGGAACCGGGCTGTATTGCCTAGGGATTACGAGCAAATAACATTGGCTCAGTTCCCCGAAGTCGAAAAAGTACTTTGCTTGCCCGGAATAGACAGTAAAGCTCAAAACAGGAGCCCGATCGTAACATTGGTCGTGATGCAAAAGGAGAAAGATAAAAAGATCTTGCCTTTATGCGAACATAGGCTACTCATGCGAATCGAAGATTATATAGGTGACAAGACAAGTCCGTTCATTACCGTTGACGCTATCACTCCGGTCTACGAGGAAGTAACCGTTTGCTGTAACCTCCGGATAAAGCCCGGATATCCCGTAGGAGATATACTCCGCCAGACAGAGGCACGCATTAATAATTGTATCGCGCCTTGGCGAGATAAGGAAGAGATCCCGGTATTTGGGCTTTCGTTCTCATCGACAGATCTTTATAACTCCATACGAGAGTGTGAAGCCATCGTGGACATTGATATATTAAGCGTAGCGCATGTCGTATATACGGCAAAAGACCAACAAAAGAGCTATTATCTAAACCGCTACCCGGAAGAGGCAAGGCAAAATTTCAACGTTAGCCCTTCCCAACCTTGGTGCATATTAGTTCCTTCTGATAGGCATTTGCTATATATTGACCAAAAAGACGAACTACTGGAACAACTCGGACTCGGATATTTAGGAGTTGGAAGTAATTTTATTATTAACAAATAAAACAAACCGGATATGCCTCGTACAAACAGAAATACACTAAAAGAATACTTTAAGCGCGGAAGTATGCCCAACCAAAAGCATTTCTACGAATTAATCGATTCCATGGTCAATATTTCCGACGACGGGATCGATAAAAATCCGGATGATGGCTTACGGTTAGCTCCTTCCAAGGAAAACAGTCCCGTCATCAGCTTATTCACGAACATACAAGACAATATTCCAGAGTGGAAAATATACCTAGGTAACAATAGCCAACTCCATATCATACGTCAAGGGCAAGATGAACCGATACTATCGCTTCATCCAAACGGTCGCATCGAGATGAACCAACCCGGTATGGATATACGTATCAACGGCAGTCTTTCCGCAACCCGCTTCGACGGTGCGATACGGGGTAAATTTCCCGCAGATGGCGAATGGCATACCCTGCAAATACCAACGGAAGGATGTCGTGCCTACCGCATCATGGCTGGATGCGGTAAGTTAAAAAGCGGACAATACGCATTAGTGGAAGCCACGGCTATCCATTGTTACGGAAAACATCGAAAAATCCGTACGAATCAATCCTGGTTCGGTTCCTTTTTTAACAAGATCAAATTCCGTTGGTACGGCCCCGGACAAAAATGCAAGTTGCAAATACGTAGCGGACGGGATTATGGAGACAACATCTTTGTTTGTTTCCAGATAACCGATTTATGGAAAGATTACCGGATGGACGCCTCCGACCGGAGAAACACCTTTAATCAAGAATAGCCATGGATGATCTGCCCAACCTGCAAGAGCTAAAAAAGGAGGAATCCATATTCGATAGCCTCCAAAAGAATGCCTTGGAAACAATCCGGAAGCTTTCAGGGCAACTGTGGACAGACCATGCCCCGCACGACCCGGGAATCACGACTCTGGACATCTTAAATTACGCCTTAAGCGAATTGGATTACCAAATGAGTTTCCCATTAGAACAATATCTCACCGGATCGGATAATCGTTTCAATCCGGAGGATTACGGCTTGTTCAGTCCTGAACGGGTTTCCGGGATGGCCCCTGTGACACCCAAAGATTACCGAGACCATTTTTTAGATCAATTAGATAACACTGACTTCTTAGTTAACTTATCGGACATACAAATCCATCCCTATAGATCCAATGATCAGATCTGTCACGGATGGTTCGACATATTTATAGAACTCTCGTCCTTTATCTCAGAAGATCAACACAAACAGGAAGAAAAGAAAATCAAGGAAAAGATTAAGAAACTATATCACGCAAACCGGAATTTAGGTGAACACCTACACGCAATCCATTTCGTAAGAAGGAAACCTTTATTACTCATTGGAAATATCGATATAGACGGTAGTATCTCTCCGGAAAAAACCTTGATCGCCATTTATACGGAGGCGATTCAATTATTCGCACCGGGAAGTCATTATACAGGTAGCGCACTTCCCATATACAAGCTTTTCAAAGGGATCAAGCAGATACAAGGGGTTCTATCGATACACTCTTTGGAATTTCAAGGTTTTGAAGAGGGTGAATACGCCTATACATTGGCATTATCTTCCCCTGAGCAAATCAAGATACGACTTTACCAAAACCAACAAGCGGTAGAGATTAATGCCACAAAAGTATTGAATCGTTTGCATTCGCGGAATAATATCAACCATGCAATACGAGAACAGAAAAAACAAGCCAAATCGATCCTCATGGACAGTCGCCATATTCATCTGAATGATTATAGCGTCACAAATGATTTCCCAATTTGCTACAAGGACTCGTTTACCGATTCATTCAAGGCATATCTTTCTATATTCGACCATCTCTTTTCGGAGGGACATGAAGAAATGAATCATCTAAAAGATTGGATGGCCTTAAATATGGAAACACCCGGTTCCGCTTCTATGGAACAAAACAAAGATCTGCTATTGGATACGTTGGATAAAATCTACGGCGAAAATAGCAACCAGCCTTTTCTCCGCTACTCCAATAAAGAGATAAACCGTCAACGAAGAGTCCGGTTCCTGCGACAACTACCGGAACTTATCCGGGACCGGTATCTGGGCTGTAATCTATTCGACGCAGACTCCCTTTCCGGATTGGAAAGATATCTCTATTCCATACTCGGATGGGAAGATGCGGAAGAGCAAATTTTCATTCTGGAAAACATACTCCTGCATTCACCGAAGGCGACTGATCATTCAGTCCCCTCCCGGGAATTTACCTTAACGGCAATCCTCTCGCAAACAGAACGTACGCAGCAACGGCCGGATTTTCAGCTTCGTCTTGAAGAATTCTTGCGAGAGAAGATACCGGCACATCTACGATTCACGGTTCATTGGCTTCCTCCGAAAGAGCTAGCCCTATTTGTCAAGGACTATAAGGCATGGAGAAAAGCTTGGGCCGATAATGACGACAAAGAGATTGGCCGCACTGGAGAAGTCTTAAAGAATAATCTGATACGAATAAATATCGAACTTTAAATTTACCCTTATGTCAACCAGATATCGAACTACCTACCACGGCATTTTATTGGGCTTATTGCTTCATGTAATCATGGCACAAGCCGTTAACGCCCAAAGAAGTCTCTCGGAGCGATTGGATTATTTCCGGAGTTTAGGAGAGCGGAACGAGTTAGAACTGGAAGAGATTCGTACCCCGATCGTCTCTTACCAGACTCTTATGGACTCGATCACCCAGCGTATCTTAACGGAACAATGCGGTTATATCGTTTATCCCGCTGAATTGGGGAATGCTTTCACTTTCGTAACAAACCCGGACGCAAACCAAGCGATCTCACGTTTGGGTTATTTACAGTCCCCAAGTTCTTTATTACCCGATCATGTAGAGCAATGCGCATATACACCTTGGCTGTTCGGAAACGAGTTATTAACCGCATCCAAGAATAAAGCCAATGCGGATCCTCTCTGCCGCTTCTTCGATGAAAAGCTTGGCCCAGTCAAAGTAACGCAAGCTTTGTGGTATTATTTCAATAAAAGAGAACCGGAAAAGATCTTGCCTCCCCCTACCGTCGAGAATATGTATTTCTTCAAAGGTAAAACCGGAGATCTGGATAATATGCAATCGTTGCTCAACTCCGATAAACAAGGCTATATCATTTGTCCCGTATGGACAGAAGATGTTACAGGTGTTCTGGACAACCCGGACGAGAATCCTTCTATCAGAGGAAGCGGAACGATTGAGTTTTTCATCAAGGAAGCCCCTCTTTCCATCGCTCTCAACATTACGCCCTGGGAAGAAGACGCCATCGGATACAGGGAAACCGGCTTCATCCCATTCGTCTACGACACCACTTACACGCAGGCCGTAAAGAACTGGTTGCTATCCGTGCGTGAACTGCGCCCCTACACGGTTCGTACGTTCTTCTGTTATTTCGATAAACGTAGCAAAGAAGAGATCGCCGCACAAAAGAAAAAGGGAAATTGCAGTATTCCCGTATTCAAGGTAGATGGCGCATCATCGGAAATCGAACGCCTATCCGAACGTCTAAGCCAATACAACCAACGAGCTTTTCCGATCGTACCGTATTGGCTGCAATCCGTATATGAGCAATTACCGGCAAACCTTATCCGGAAATTCAGCCGAATGGAATATCTAGGGTATGTAGTGGATACAGAAAGCAGGCAACCTAGCCAAGTAAGCGACTGGCAACAACAGGAGTGCTTGATAGATATGCCCGTTTATTCGGATACACCCGTCGATTTACTAGTCCTATTCCGAAACTCAAAAGCAACGAATGATTTCTTAAGATCGAAAGAATCCCAGATGGCTCTTTTAAATAACTTATTCACAAAGGGTACCGGTACGATCAACCGAAACCCGTCTCTCCGGAAACTCAACGGATTGACTCTTTACTTCCCTGATTTCGATTTTAAACTGGAGAACCGGAGAGAACTTGTACAATTCGTGAAGTCCACTAGTTTCGTAATCGATTCTTTTTGCGTGGATGGTAATAAAATATATAAAAACTACGATCTAAATGTCATATTCCCTATCAAGGAGAAAAAGCACATCGGTTATCTATCTATTCTATTGAAATACCAATTGGTAGACCGCCTTTGTTTCGTCGATTACGATGAAATGGGCGTTCCCGTAACTACTTGCGAAAATCGAGAGAATAAGCAAGAACCAGTACTCAAGATGGTCATGTATGAGGAAGAATGCGAGGTATCCTTACTAGATAATCTTTTCAACTCTTTATTCTATTTGCTAAATCCTTTTCCGCAAGGCGAGCAACTCACCAGTTGCTCCGATGATCTGGCGCAACTGGCAAATACGGAATTCTCCAACCCGATGCTTATTTATTTCGTATTGGGTGATATATTCCTATTTCTCATACTATTAATCCTAATCACCCTGTATATGACATCCAGTAAGTTCTACATGTTGGCACAACATTATAAGCGATATGTCTTGCCTCTATTACTGGTATTCATATCCGAGATCGTATTGGTATTATACCTAATCACCAATATCGTATCCTCACGGGAAACTTTCGACATATGGACTCAAATGATACTGTTGGCGCTCCCACTCTTCTTTTTTCTCTTAATCATCGTACCGATCGGGCACCGGGAAAGAGAGCCGTTGCCTTAAATCACCACCGGCCCTCTTTATTCAATTCCCGGCGGATCGCCATAGATAAGATATCGGAATCTAGCCGGGGAGTGTCTTGCTTTAGCAACCGAAGGGCACAACGCCTGATCACATTCGAGATGGAGCCACCCGATAACTCATAAGTAGCTGCCATACGGATCATCTTGTCCGCATCCGCAGGTAGCCAAGAAGAGGGAAGCATTCTACGCCATAATTCCTCACGTAAGTCTTGATCCGGCATCGGGAAATAGATAATAGACTGGAAACGACGGGAGAAAGCTTCATCAATATTACTCTTTAAGTTTGTGGCTAAAACAACGGTTCCCGAGAAATCCTCGATCCGTTGCAGCAAATAAGCGATCTCTTGATTCGAATGGCGATCATTAGAAGTGTTCGTTGAGGTTCGTTTACCGAATAAGGCATCCGCCTCATCGAAAAAGAGAATCCAATTTCGGTTTTCCGCTTGGTCGAATACATTCGCAAGGTTCTTTTCAGTCTCGCCGATATATTTGGAGACAATCATGGAAAGATCGATACGATATACATCCATCCCGTTCTTCTTGCCGATCAAGGTCGCGCAAAGCGTCTTACCCGTTCCCGGCGGGCCATAAAACAAAGTGCGGTAACCGGCCTTCAAAAAACGACTCAATCCCCAGTCCGAAAGGATGACCCGATGCCCCGTAATCCAATTATTTATCTCCTCCAACTCCTCACGCACATAATAAGGCAATACGGCATCTTCCCAATTCAAAGCCGTACTAATCCGTTTGGCCGGAAAACCCATATTATAGTCCGGCTTATATTCTCCCTCAAAAGATAAACGGTACAAGAAATCCTCCGATATACGCAGTTGTCCGCTCAAGAACGGTTCACCATTCCCGGCTCCTTCCAAGCCAACGACGTGATACATATGGAACCAATGCTCCTCACGAAATAGACGAACCACTTCCAGACGGCGTTCCACACGATCGCCCGCCAACAGGAAAACGGCCGTCTCGCCCGTTGGCAAGAATCCTCCGTGCGATAGTCCTTTCCAACCGCCAAATTCCGTATAAGGACGGTCAAAATTCTTATTATGCACAAAAAAAATATCCAACATCTGCGGAGAAAGATGAGGCATTAAGGCCAACATCAACACCATCCACTCGTCGAAAGTAGGATCGACCTGTTCCGGCAACAACGCCTTCCAAAGCGGTCCTGCCTTCGGGAGTGGGATATCATAGACGGAAGATAAATCGCACTCCTGCCGGAAATACAAACGAATGGAGACATCCAATACCCGCTGGAACCAATCGATCCACTCGTTCATAAGACAGAAGCAGCTTTAGCACCCATCACATCCGCCTCGTGTTCCAAGGATAAATCATCGTTAACGGCCATTCCACCTACCTCGGTAGTAGGCTGCACACGTCCCTCGGCTTGCTGGATGACGTGTGTCAACTCATGTCCCAATAGCTGCTGCCCGGCAGACGTATCCGGTTTGAATTGCCCCGGGGCGAAATGGATATCCGTACCTTGCGTATATGCCAAAGCCCCAACCTCCGGCGCTTTCGATGAATCCGGGTGTACACGTACCGAGGAGAAATCCGTCCCGAAGGAAGACTCCATGCCTTGGATTACATGATCCGGAATCCCTGTCTGGTTCTTCGTTTGCCGTTGGGCCACAAATTTTCCTTGAAGAAGCTCATCCTCATCTTCCACATCCCGCTGAACGGCGAACTTACCTTGCAGCAAATCATCCTCATCCATTGCGTCACATTGCATAGTTTCCACCATTTTAGCCTGCAAGGCAGATTGTACCCGGTTATCTTCTATCAATTGTGTTGATTCACCTTTACGGTTTTGAAAGACCCGCGAAGGTCCTTCTTGAATCTGTATCCGATCCGCATTCATAATGTTATCTTTTAATGTTATTTACCGCCACTTTACTCTAAGTATTTTTTCCATCCATGGAGTTTTAATGAACCTGAAGTTCCAAGCAATCGAATCTAATAAGACGTCAAAAGCTCTCTCCTCGACCGTTAGCGTCCAATTATTCTTCTCCATCTTTAACACTCCCTTTCTCCGGATAAAAGTACTTTGAAGACCTTCCCAGCTCGTATTCCTCATCTTATCCCAATTCATAAGTACCGCTTTCTTCAATTGCTCTATCATCTCTAATTCATTCTCAGTTAAATCACACGAGCGAGGAAGCGGTTCCGGACTATCATAGCCCGTCAAGACTTTGTTTAAGAATAATTCTGGCTCCGGGATTTCCTTCTCATCCGTTACAAAACGTTGAGACGCAAAAATGGCCTTCACTTGGCATTCTCTCGATTTAAAGCCACGTCTGTCATCACTCAAGTAGCCTAACCTATGAAAAAGTATTGGCAGATAGACGGCTATGATCGTCAAGCCCGCATTGTTAATAGACACGCCATGATCTTCTAACTGGCCATTCAAAACATCCATATCCATATTATTTTTAAGTTGATATATAAAAACTGACAATTCAGATAAATTAGTTGTATGTCGACATATAAAAGTCTCTATCTTATGCAATTCCTCCTCTGACACAGACTCCCTCAAATGCTGCCAAAAGAGGAACAACAATCCATCTTTGGAGTAATTCCGGTAAACGTTGCCGGAAAGAGCCTGTAACCACCCCAACCAAAGGTTCTCTTCCAACCCGAAGCTATTGAGACGAAACAAGCGGATTACCTCCTCGACAAGTAAGCGCAAAGCGGGAGTTGCCCCTGTATATAATTCCTCCAATAATTCCATCTTTTGGGAATTGGACGGATAGATAGCGGGAAAAGCAGTACGGATGGGAAGCTCGGGCGCTTTCCCCGGTTTCGTGCCCAGTAAAGCATCCATGGTACGTGTAAACGCATCCATATTCTCCAACATACACTCATGCAATAACAAGCGCAGCCGAGCAGCATCTCCAAATGTACGATTCTCTTTTACATTCGTAAGGTATTGGATCAAGGATACCTGATTCGGAAAAGCCAGACCGTATTCACGGATGACAAGCAGTAATAAGGAAGCGAAGATACGAGCGGCCTCTATCGGTTCTTCCACCCTTATTCCAGATGAAGGAATATCCTTCAATTGCCGTAATTGGTCCAGTAATATTTTCGAGTTCGTCTTCTCCAAACCACTCACGTACTCGAATAGATCGCCCAGCGGTTCATCGGAACGGCCCGTGATTATAAATTGTCCCAACCGATACGCTTTCCTCTCCTCATTCAACCAAACAGAGAATAAAAGCTCGGGAGATTCCTTATCCATATCCTCGTACAGCAGGTCTATTATCTCACGTAACTCTTCCGGAACCCACGGATATTCCCCATGTGTTCCCTCATGAAAATAGGAGATCAACTCCCGCACCGTGATATTATAATGAGCAGAGAACTGTCCCAACACCGAACGTACGAATTGTTTCCGGCTAAAAGCGGTTAATGGCCCGCTAAACAGTACCAGAAAAATAAACTCCCATTTCAACAGCCGGAACTCGCCGCCCACCCTTCCTTCCAAACGCCCTTGCTCTTTCCCCTTATCCAGCGTCTGCGCATACCGGATAATGAAATGGCTTTCCACCGGAACGATTTGCCTAACCACCGAATAGATTTGCTCCTCGCGCAAGGAACGGATAAAGCGACGGCACAAACCGGAATTAGACAACCGATCTTTCAAATCTTCCGGGTAATAAACGGATATATCGGCGGGAGAATCATCGAGAGCATTCAAGTACAAAGCAATGATCAATTCCCGAACGGCTGGATAAGCCGTTAGCAGCCCACTTGCCAAGGTACGGTAAAAATATCCCAATAACTCCATTACCGTCAGATTGTAATGCGCCGCCAACTCCTTTAACACGGAGAAGGCGAACTGATGGCGGGAAAATACGCTTCCCCCCCTACCGAGAATAACCTCGAAGATAAACACCCATTTCAGTATCCTGAAATCATTCCCGGCTTTCCCTTCGAGCATACCCAATTCCTTCTCCTTATCCAACGCTCTCGCATAGTCAATGACAAACGGACTCTCCGCAGGGATCACCTGTTCCACGATCTGGTAAATCTGTTCCTCATTATACCCGGATAAGAAAGTCAAGCTCTTCTCCCGCCGCACGAGCAAAGCCTTCAATTCTTCCAGAGAAAAAAGAGAGAGATTTTTAGTGAATTCCTTTTCCGATAATGTCTCTAGCCGGATATCCTTCAAGAGCGACAATAACTCGGGCATGAACAAGCGGGTAGAGGCGAACTTATCTAAATCATACGTCAGCATCCCCAGTAAATCCACAAAAGAAATGGAATAATAGCCGGATAATTCCCGCAGCGTGTACGTCACCATTTGTTTCCGGTTGAAATAGCCTTGATCCTGAGATAATAAATATCCCCATAGGATTATCCAGATGGCGTTTCTGTAATCATTCTTCCCTATCTCCGGACGCTTTATCTCGGGATAAGAGTCTTGCAAGAAACGGGCATAAGCGTTTATAAACGAGCTTTCCGAGGGTGCCACCACATGTACCAAACGTTCTTGATAGATATCATCCAATTGAAAGACCAGACGTTTACGAATGGTAAGCGCCTTTCCCTTCTCACGCAGGAAATGACTTAATTCTATCCGGGATATTCGTACTAATTTATCTAGAAGTTCCGGTAAGGTGAGCCTCTCCTCTTCCAGCCAAGGCCAATATCCGTGCGACATATAATAGGTAAATACTTCCAGCCAAGATTGCTTGATGGGAACAACAGCGATTCGGTCGGGATGCTCTTCCTTACTTCGCAAATAAGAAGCGAAAGTCTCGTCCAGTCTCTCTGCCAGTCTACGGGGGAATTGCTCATAGAATTCATCTTCTTCTAGCTCACCTAGATCCAAGTCTAAACTCTCGATCCGGATCAACTCATCTTCCGTATCATAACGGCTTAAAATCTCATCCACGATCCCTTCTAAAGAGGTTCGGTTAAAGGTATCCCAACGACCATATAAATCATGAACGAAAGGTTCTCGATCCGCAACTAAATCTAGTTTTAAGGTGCCTATTGTTATCATATGGTTTGCAGGGTATTTCAGTCTTTATTAGATGCATGCAATATCTATATTATTCTTCGATTAAACAAGTATTATCCAGATTCTTTTCCACAAAAACATATAAAAGTTGATTGTGCCAGAATAAAACTTATGCGTACCTATAGGTAAGCCTGATCGGTACCTATTCTATTCTTAAATTATCGCCACTGATTTTACAATCAGCGGCGGCATTTGTATATTCAGCGGCTGTGAATATAAATTCAGCGCCGCCAAATTAAGAAATAGAGCTTATTCGACAAAGAATATATAGGCTCTTGGAGAAGTATTTCGTAGGGAGAGAAGCGTTTTTCCTCCAACAGAGAGAGATATCAAAGATATTTACGTAAATTTGCCATTCAGTTACAATTTATCAACCTAAATTCTTTATTTACATGGAATCTGTAATGAAAAAAACAGCCGCCACAAGCTTGTTAGCCTCTTGTGCGGTATCGCTGGCCTTGTTTTCCTCTTGTGCCAGTCAAGAACAAAACACACTTACTCCCGAGGAAATCGCCGACGGATGGGTTCTGCTTTTTGATGGAAAGACATTGGATGGTTGGAAAGATTACAACGGGACTACATTGACACAGCCTTGGCATGTAGTGGATGGTTGTATACAAGCCAAAGGAGATGGCAGCGACGCTAGTGGCTACATCGTAACCGATAAAGAGTATGAGAACTTCGAGCTTTCTTGGGACTGGAAATTGTCCAAGGGTGGCAATAGCGGTATGTTGTACCATGTGGTAGAGCGTCCCCAATTCGCTGTTCCTTACGTAACGGGGCCGGAGTATCAATTGATCGACGAGCCGAACTTCCCGGACCCATTGGAAGAGTGGCAGAAATTAGGTGTGGATTACGCGATGCATTTGCCGGATAAATCCAAGATGAAGGTGAATCCGCAAGGCGAATGGAACAACTCCAAGATCGTATTCGATAATGGACATGTGGAACATTGGTTGAACGGACAAAAGATCCTAGAGTTCGAGGCATGGACAGACGATTGGCACGCTAAGAAAAATAGCGGCAAATGGGCCAACGCGCCGGAATACGGATTGGCGAAAAAAGGTGTGCTTTGCTTGCAAGATCATGGTTATCCCGCATCTTTCCGTAACTTGAAGATCAAAGAACTTCCTCGTAAGGCCGGTAAGGAAGTGAACTTGTTCAACGGCGTGGATTTGACGGGATGGGAACCATACGGTACGGAGAAATGGTACGTAAAAGACGGTTTATTGGTTTGCGAAAGTGGTCCCGATAAGCAATACGGTTATCTCGCTACCCGTGATTATTATGATGATTTTGATCTGACCGTAGAGTTTAAGCAAGAGGCTGACGGAAACTCCGGCGTATTCATCCGCTCTTTCGTTGAGGAAGGCGTGAAAGTAAACGGCTGGCAGGTAGAAGTAGCTCCGAAGGGTCACGATACAGGTGGTATCTATGAGTCGTACGGACGTGGCTGGTTGGTTCAGATTCCGGATGAGAAAGAGAATATCTTGAAAGAAGGCGATTGGAACACGATGCGTATCAAAGTACAAGGCGATAACGTACAGACTTGGCTGAACGGACAGGAAATGGTAAACTTGAATGATGAGAAGATCGGAGCGAGTAAAGGCCGCATCGCCCTTCAGATTCACGACGGTGGAGGCATCAAGGTTCTTTGGCGAAATTTAAAACTTACGACATTATAATAGAACGAAGCTAGATTATAAACCAAATAAGGTGTTTCAAAAGAAGTCTTTTTGAAGCACCTTATTTTTATCATTGATAACACCCTCTTTTATCACTGGATTTTATGAATAAACTTATCTTTACAGCTATCCTTTCGGGATTTGCCGGCCTCTACGCCATGGGCCAGAACGAGATCCGGCTTATGGACATGGACCTAAATAAATCCTACCAAACTTACGGTGGCGCCGTCAAAGGGAAATCAGTTACCAACGAGCCCGCCTCTATACAAGGAAAAACGTATGATGACGTGATCGGGGTACAAGCCAAAAGTCATATCAAGATCGATTTACACAAGAATGCGTCACGCTTTCAAGCGCAGGTCGGGATCGCCGACTCACATATCGATTATACGGATAAAAGCCTCACGGTTATCCCTTTTGTTGACGGAACGAAAATGTATTTCGATACCCGAAAAAACGCCAAGACATTTGTTGGTCTAGAAGGTAAAGACGGAAAAGTACATCCGGGCTCGGCCTTATTTATCTTGAAAGGAGATGACAAGGAGCTTTATAACAGCGGTATCGTCAAACTTGGCGATGCCCCGAAAACAATCGATATCCCCCTAAATGGCATAAAGATATTGGATCTTATTGTAGAGCCTACCGACGATGGACCTAGCGGAGATCATGCCTTATGGATCACGCCCCAAATAGAGTATATGGAGATCATCCCCTCGATCGTCTCCACGAGCTATCAAGGGAAAGGGCCGGAAGTATCATCCGGTACGGAGAAGAAATTACTTGATAAAATCAAGCAATTACCCCAACAAGGGCTTCCTTTGGAAAACACCTCTTTCGACTGGCTTTTACAACCCTCACGATCAAAAGCCGGCATATATGCGACTCCAGATGGCAAAAGCATCTTATTGTCAAACGGAATGGTAGCACGTATGTTCCGTGTCTTGCCCAATCTTTCCACTCTCGATATCTTTAACCGGATGACCGGAGAAAGTATGCTTCGTGCCGTAAGTAGCGAAGGTAGTTTGACGATTGACGGGAAACGTTGGGAACTTGGCGGGCTGACCGGCCAGCCCGAGCGCGGATACTTCCAGATGGAATGGGTCGAGCAGATGACTACCCGCCCCGGTTCTTTTCTCATTGAGGATTTCCGCATAGAGGAGCTGCAGGAAGATATCAAATGGGCCAGAAGCCGCTGGGCACTGAATAAGGAGGTGCCCACAGGGAAAAGACTGACTTTCGTATTAAAAGGAGAGAAAGAAACAGAAGGTGTCACCGTAGAACTCCATTACGACTTATACGATCATATCCCGGTTATCCGGAAAAGTATGGAGGTTACCAACAATACCCCGCAGTCCATAAATATCGATGCCTTTCAATTGGAATATCTGGCATTCGCCGAACCGGAGTCGCCCGGCGGTGGAGATCCCTCCAAATTCAGGCTCCCGAACATACATATAGAAAGCGATTATGCTTGTGGCGGAGAGTTTACCGAGCGGGAAACCGATATCACGGAGAAATGGGTAGCCGATCCGGAATATACCTCCCAACGCAATTATCCTTTGCTCACGCCTTGCATATTAGACGTATCGCCTAAGCTAGGTCCCGATTATACCCTAGCGGCGGGCCAGGAGTTCAAGTCCTTCAGCGTATACGAGATGCCGTTCGACAGCGATGACCGGGAACGGAAGGGCTTGTTCAAACGACGCTTTCATTATACGGTAGCTCCATGGGCTACGGAGAATCCGATCTTCATGCACCTTACCTCTTCCGATCCGGATGTTATTCGTACCGCTATCGATCAATGCGCTACCGTGGGCTACGAGATGGTGATCATCAGCTTCGGGTCTGGATTGAACGCAGAAGATATCTCGGAAGAAAATATCTCCAAATACAAATCCTTGGTGAATTACGCCCGCGACAAAGGTGTAGAGTTAGGATGTTACTCCCTCTTATCAAGCCGTTGGATCAGCGACGAGGTGGATGTTATCAATCCCAAGACGGGCAAACGGGGAGGCATGCGTTTCGGTAGCGCTCCCTGCCTGTGCAGCGATTGGGGATATGAGTATTTCCATCATATACGAACCTTCTTCGAGCGTACGGGCATGCGTTGCTTCGAGCACGACGGCTCCTATCCCGGCGACGTATGCGCCTCCACCCACCATACCTATCATAAAGGGCTGGAAGATTCCCAATGGAATCAGTTCCATAAGATAACCGATCTCTATCGTTGGATGTGCGAGAATGGCATTTATATCAATGTTCCCGATTTCTATTTTTTGAACGGGTCTACCAAGACAGGCATTGGTTACCGTGAAGCCAACTGGTCGCTTCCCCGGGACCGGCAGATCATCCATGCCCGCCAATTGAATTATGATGGTACATGGGATCGGATGGCTTCGGCATGCTGGAGCTTCGTTCCTCTCGTGGAGTATCAAGGAGGAGGAGAGGCCGCCACCTTGGAGCCCCTCCACGAACACTTGTTCGAATACAAAACACATATGATGCAAAATTACGGAGCTGGTGTCCAAGCTTGCTATCGAGGGCCACGCCTATATGATACCCCGGAAACCCAAGCGGCCGTAACCGAGGTTATTCAATGGTATAAGAAATACCGCGATATACTCAACAGCGATATGATCCACTTACGCCGGCCGAACGCACGAGACTGGGACGGGTTCATACACGTCAATCCTCACAAGAAGGAGAAAGGTCTAGCCATGTTCTTCAATCCGACCCATCAAGAGATCACCCGTACGATCCATATTCCACTCTATTATACCGGCCTGACACAAACAGCCCGCATCCGGGAAAAAGAGCAAAAGCCTGTCACCTACAAACTGAACCGGGACTATACGGTGGAGCTTACGGTTAAAATCCCTGCCAACGGATATACTTGGTATGTGGTTGAAGCAGCCGATTAGAACTAAAATGGCCGGGATAATCGCTACCCCGGCCATTTTATCTATCTATAGACTTCTTTATCTACGTCCGTTACCTAGATGTTTTCTGCCATGTTTATTCCCTTTAGGCTGCTGTTTCTCCAGATATTGTTTGTATTGTTCCTCCGTCAATATCTTTTTCATCTGGGCGTTCTTATCCTCACGCATGGCCAACATCTTTTCCCGTTGCTTCTCACGCTCAGCCTTCATCGCCTCACGTTCTTTTTGAGCCTTTTCCATATACTCTTTTTGAAGTTTACGGAACTCCACCGCTTGTTTCTCATCCAGCTTCAAGTCGGCGATCATCTTCTCGCAACGTGCGGACGGATCCATCTTACGCTTGTCCATACGCCTGTTCTCACGAGCGAACACAGAAGTTGAACTCAACAATACAACCAAACACAATCCTATTACCTTTTTCATAAACTACTACTTATTACTTTTATTATAAATTACCTGTTTATGAAGCGCTTCGAAAGAATAGACATCGATAAAAAGGAAAGGTTTAATCGGAAATAACATTTAACATCTTACCACAGGCCATTTACCATCTCGGAATCTCCAAATCATCCTTACTGGGTAATGCCGGGAATTTAGCGTGTGGTTCCGCCTGATACCAGAAAGTAGTCGATGAGATATCCGACTTCTGGTTATTATACCTACCGTCGTGCCGCCAACCCAAATCTTGAATCGTAACCTTCAGATCCTTTTCAAAACGAACCGGGTCCAAGATATGCCAGCGATACAAGCCGAACGCCGTAACAGCCCGATATAGGCCATCCGGACGGATCACTTGGTGCATTCCCGCATAAGGAGTGGTGAATTCTTGGTACTGATGTGTTTTCTGATTCTCGAAGTTATACGAACCGCAGAAATAATCCTCCGTACCTGTTCCACAGATTGTCGGGTATTCCTTGTCGCCATCCATATAGAACTTGATCTCTCCTTCACCCCACCAACAGTTATCATTGACACGCCAAGCTAAATAAGTTCCGACATATTGTCCCTTTCCCTTGATTCCATCCACCAACGTATGGATAGAGCCTTGTGTCGGGTTGGAACGGCGGAACTGCGCATGGAAATATCCCTCGTCCTCCGGCACTTCCGTCAAGGTATAATTAATCTGGTAATACAAACGCATCTCTTCCGCATTATTAATATTCTCCAACGTTATGCGTGCTTTCTTACGGAACGGCATCTTCCAGTAGCAATTGAAAGAGCTCCCGGGATTTACACAGACCGCCAACGAGGAAAGTTGGGCATACTCATTAAAAGCACTGGCGAAGAAATCCCCGACCGGACATTCAACCGAAGGCTCTTTCTCGTCGTCCCAATACATACGGAGTATCGAGAATCGCCAGTTGCCAGTGGGAGTCATCCATATCTGCTGGATAGCCCCCGGGCCATCAATCTCCGCGATAGTAACTGTCTCCCCCGGTTTCACGATAATAAAAGGATTTACTTTCCAGCCTTTCCCCAAATCTTTCGCTGGGCCGGCCGCATTCGCCTTATTCCGGACATCCTTATCTCTCACGGGATCAGCCATCGCTCCTTTCCCTTTCTCCCCCGTAAAATTCTCCGGACTGATCGAACGACTCTGCGCATTCGACAAACGAGAAAGGTTTCCCATATTCATATCCAACCCGTTAAAAGGATACTGCTGGGCATTCGCCCAAAAACTCAACAGCAAAAAGGCTAACAGCAAAACATTGATCTTCTTCATAATGACTTTTATTATTTAAAATTTATACATCGTCTACCTATCATCCGCCTCCAAAATTAAGATCCAATCATTTCCCCTCTCTCCCGCTTCTCCGGGCGCATTGAATGTACGAATTCCCTTATTCTCGACCGGTCCGATCAAGGTTCTCGCCCCATTCCTCGGATTGAACCAATAAGCTTTACCTAAAGATCGCAATTTACTCATTTGTATTCTTACATCCTGCCCTTGGCTCAAATAAACTAAAATAAAAGTCTTATCTTTTGCTAAAACGGGAGTGATATAACTTGCGTCATTGTAATTAATTCCAAACAAAACGGATAGATCCAGACGGAAACGATCTAACGGATACATCGTAAACAAAGACTTTACATAGCGCATACATTCGGCTCCCGGCCTATCCAACGCACCATCCCAAAACGAGAGGCATGGTACATGATATTTACCACCCGGCTTATACATTTGCCAAATAGCGTTATTCCCATAGGTATATCCGGCAGCTCCAGACAAATAAGTCCAATAAGCCTGCATACGGATATCATAGTCATCGTAAATTCCATCCGTAAAATAAGTCGTATCCTTAATCAACCCGTTATCACCTATTATGTCCTCCTTTTTCTTCCCGAATTTAGCATAATCAAAATATTCCCAGAAACGAACCGGTATGTCCTCGTATGAAGGTTCTGCGTTTACAAACGGTTTAATCGGATTCAATTGAGCATACATACCCGAAAAACGATATACCGGATCCATCCGGCGGTAATGCCCGCTTTGGAGAATATTGAATGATAGCCAAGACTCATTGTGGAACCAATAATGCGAGGAAATCTCTCCCGTCGGATGATAGGACATTAGTTGTGTTCCTCCATTTCCCTCCTGAATTCCCTTCGCCATAGATTGCCAGATCTCGAACTCCTTATCCGTAACCACATTTCTATCACCACCAAGAATCCATATTACAGCTTCATTTTTATATCGGGTTCCCAGTATTTTCCCGTATGTATACGCATTATCTGGATTAAACAATGCTGGATTTCCGTCTTTCTCTACCACATTGTTTGCCCAAGTAGGTAGAAGCCCTATATACATTCCTCGTTTGCCGGCCTCTCGAATCACAAAATCCACCAACTCAAAGTACCCTTCCGTGATTTGGGTAGGGTCTTTATCAACCAAGGGCAAATATCCATACGCATTCGGTTTATCCAAACCATCCAGTTCAGATAAGATAACAGCCTGTATTACCGTAAAGCCCTTTTCTTGCCGGTTATCCAGATAATGAACGATCTCCTCCTTATCCAATACATGAAATAACTCCCAAGCCGTATCCCCCAGCCATAAAAAGGCACCGCCCTCTTTCTTATAAATAATAGGATCGTTCGGACGGACAATCAAATCTTGAGCCAAACAACCCAATACACAAAAAGCTAGACAAAACAAAAGATATTTTCGCATACTAATTCTTTTTAAGATTAAAAACTTACATTATAAATCTCCACGGACCCCACATTATCGAAACAAGAGGCTGGGCCAACTTTCCCATTCTCACAATCTAACCGAACATTCCGTAAAATCACTCGATCTAAATTATGAAGGTAAAGCCCCCAGCAAGGGAGCGCACGATAATCGGTCAATGGCTTCGAGGGAGTACGTCCTACTATTTCTTGATCTTTGTTTCCAACATACGATAAGGAAACATCCGAAAGCCGGACATCTTTCAAACTACTATCTCCCCAACTCTCTACCGAGGCGGCCGCTTTCATTAAACGTGTACCTCTTATATGCTCCAGACAGATCCGCTCTCCCCGGTTCCCCTCATTCAATGTGACTAGAAACGGATTATCCAATTAATCAAAAGAACAGCTAGATATCAATATATCCTTTACTTCCCCAAACGCAGGGAACCATGCGCCCGGTTGGAGCAATATCCCAGAAAGCATATTCCTACGTTTTTGTTCACCGGAAGTCCGATGTGGATATTTTCCCGGACCTCTAAATTCACAATCAACGATCTTTAAACCAGTAGCCGGCATTATCAACCTTATCCCATTGCACGATGAGTTCATATAGCAATTCTCTATTACCATATTCTTCCATAGCCCACCCGCAACAGCATCATCACCCGTATAAAAACGGCAATTTCGGATACGGATATCTTTTCCGCCACGAATATGAATCCCATCCCATCCTTCCTCCACTAAAAGATTATCGAAAGAAGCCCTTTCAATATCATAACTCATAAAAGCATAGTTCGATGCTCTTCGTAGTTTAACTCCCGATATCTTAATCCCTTTCGATCTCGACAAAAAGAGAATATGAGGGCCTCTCATCCCTTCTTCACCTTTTTTATCTTGAATATGGGCACCATCGATTACCCCCTCTCCTGTAATTGACACATCTTCAACTTGATCTCCTAAAAGCAATGCCTTGTTCCAATTCCGGGGTTTTACTTTATAATAAGCCTCATCTTGATTAAGATCGGATATAGAACGGTACTTTTCCAGATTATTTATGCCTTTCACTACGGCATTACTTTCTAAGAATAAGTTTACTTTACTTTTCAGCAGAATACTTCCTGTCAAAAACGTTCCCCCCGGAATGATAACCGTTCCTCCCCCTCTCAAGGAACAAGCTTCTATTGTCCTGTTGATGAACTGGGTATTGTCTGTTATTCCATCTCCTTTAGCTCCAAAATCCACGATATTATAGGTACTATCATCATTTGAGGCCCAACCTATCCGCATAAAGAGCATAAGCAATACAAAGAGACTCCCCCGAAAGACTCTTACTTTCGACACATCTATCATCTTCATTATTCAATAAGATTTAATATGATCATAAAGGAATAAAAAAAGAATAGGATTAGCGATCCCAAGAGAACTATCCTATTCCTTTTCTTTGATGAACTTTTCAACAAGTTATATCTACTCGTTCTCGTAACCTATGCTTTGTGTCATATTCGGATTATTCTCCATTTCAACCTTGGGTATCGGGAAATACAAATCTTTCGCATCATAATGCGGATTACCAACACGTGTCTTTCCATACCAACGGCTAATCTCCTCATCCAAGACCTTCCAGCGGGAAACATCTTGCCAATGTTGTACGCCCTCACCACAGAACTCCATGAAACGTTCCTCCCGAATCGCATCTCTCAAAGCTTCTCCACTAGCCGTTATATCATGGGAACTATCTCCATTATAAGCTCTTCTTCTTACCAGATTCATATAGTTCCGGGCATTTACCTCATCTCCCGTAGCCTGACAAGCTTCCGCATACATCAAATATACATCCGCCAAACGCATCAAATACATATTAATACCAACCCCTAAATTCAACTCATTCACCGTACTTTTCAACGGATTGTATTTTCGCATGCTCCAACCTTGAATGTCAGCCTCCGTATCCTTATATTTCAGAACATGGGTCTGCTGTCCATTCATGATAACAGGAGTTCCCGGACGCAAAGCGGCGATATCCAAACGAGGATCTCCATTAAAACGTTTAATATTCGCATCATGAAAGAAAATATTACCCCAACCGGCCGCCTCGACATCTCCACTTGCGTTCTGGAAACATAAGGCAGCGATCAATCCATATTGAGAACCTTCTCCATACCAAAAATATCCAGAAGTATCCCCATTACGGAAATTAATCTCTAAGATCGATTCTCTATTAAATTTCTCCTGATCCTCATTAAACATCTTCGCATATTCATTGAAAGGGAGCAATTCTTTTCCGGAAGAATCAATAACCTCTTTCAACGCTTTCTTTGCCGCATCATAATTACCCATATACAAATTCGCTTGCCCGATGTAACTAGCAACGGCAACAGAGGTTGGACGTGGATAGTCCGCCCGCTCTTCCCATACAGCAGGTAGCAAAAGTTTGGCTGCCTCATAATCTTTCAAGATCTGATCGTAAACCTCGGCCACCGTGCTACGTTCTATATTTAGCATATCCGGAGTCGATGCTACCTGTAAACGAACAGGTACACCTTTTTTATCGCCATCCCCGTTGCAAGGATATCCCTCCCCAAAAAACGCTACTAACTGTTGGTGTGCCCAACCTCTCCAAAACAAAGCTTCTCCCTTCATCTGCGAAAGTCTTGCTAAATCCGCATCCGTAAACTTCTCCTTGTCGATTCTTTCCAATTGCTCCAATACGGTATTCGCACAAGAGATCATTTTATAATAACCAATCCATAACGTCCCAATGTAAGCATTATCAGAAGTCACTTGATTGGTCGCCAACTGGTTCCAGTTGGCGTCACCAGTCCAAGCCATATCTACCGTATGATCCACACAAAATGTCCCTTTCGCCATAACCCTTTTTCCATACAAAGGCACAGCGACCATATTCGCATAAACTGAAGTTACGATAGTCTCCATATCCGCCATAGATTTAGGGTAGACACTTGGAGATAACGCACTGGGATTTGATAAATCCAGAAAACTATCCGAACAACTATTAAAAGTTAACGCAGCAGCTAATAATATAACTAATTTCTTCATCTTCCTATTAATTTAGAGGGTTAAACTTAAACCGCCCATAATGGTGCGGGTGGATGGAGCCCGTTTCACAGAATACATATTTCGTTCCAAATATCCACCACCCAATTCAGGATCTCCTTGAAACTTTGTGATAATAAATAAATTATCGCAATTAATATAAAACTTCAAACCTTCTATCTTCAAATGAGAAAGTATTGATTTCGGTAAATTATAGCCGAAATGTAAATTCTTCAATTTAAAGAAAGAACCATCCTCCACAAAATAAGAGGAGACATTCTTGAAGTTTCCATTCGGGTCCTCTTTCGTTACTCGAGGATGTGAAGTAGCCCGGTTCGTCGGACTCCACGCCTCATATACCTTATAAGTCGTATTATAGTCGCCATAGAAACTTCTTTCATAAAGCTTAGCGCTATTAAAGACATCAACACCTGCGTTTCCTAACCAGCCCATACTTAAATCAAAGCCTTTCCATGACAAATTTATATTCAATCCATACATCAAATCCGGCCAAGGATTACCGATATATGTCTTATCCTCATTCGTCACCTTTCCGTCTCCATTTAAATCCTTATATTTCAAATCACCCGGAGCCGTACCTGCTTGTTGGTACAATCCATCCGGAGATTGAGCGTTTAAGACATCGATTTCCGCTTGGTCTTGAATAATACCATCCACGACATATCCATACATCTGTCCCATCGGTTGTCCATTTTCCGTACGATAAATAGAACTATTCAAAGCCGCATCGCTTCCAGCCCAAATGATCGGATTCACTTGGTCACTTAACTTTACCACTTTGTTCTTGTTGGTAGACAACGTAAAAGCCACGTCATACCTAAAATCTTTATAGGAATCCCTCCATTGAACCATCCATTCGAAACCTCTATTGCTTATCTTTCCGATATTAGCCCGATAAGAAGAAGTCTCGCTAAATGGTTCCGAAGAAGGTCCGGCAGAAGGTGGCACACCTACTGAATATAACATATCGGAAGTTTTCTTATCATAATACTCGATTGTCGTATTCAAGCGATTATCCAGAAAACTTGCGTCAACACCTATATTCCATTGGGCCACGTCTTCCCATTTAATCGTAGCATTCGCAACATTTGAATACCAGAATCCTCTCTGCGTATTTTGCCCATCATATGAATAATATAGATAATTATTCGTAAAAGAAGGTTCATACAAGAATTGAGGAATTGTATTGTTACCAATTTTACCATAACTTCCTCTCAATTTCAATTGAGACATCCATGTTATATTATCCTTTACGAAGCTCTCTTTTCCCACATTCCAACCGACAGAAGCAGAAGGAAACACACCAAACCGATTCTCTGGACCAAAGTTATCATAACCATCCCGACGAATACTAGCCTCTAGCAAATACCTGTCATCATAAGCATAGTTTACACGAGCGAACTGGGATAAACTACGACCTTCCGTTTTCGTTCCGGATACATCTTTATCTCCCGTACCTAAACTAATATCATCCGAAGGCTGAACCAAAAAGCCATTTTTCCAACCACCTGCCGAAGAAGCCGTCGCCCGATAAGCCTCGTAGCCAACCATACCTTTTACATAGTGTTTCTCCCCAAAAGTATGGTCATAGGTCAATGTATATAACATACGTAAATCATAACCGGAGCCATAATCTTTCGAGTAATAATCCTGTTGAGATAAAGATCCCAAATTCCATGACTCTAAAAACAAATTATTCGCATGGGAGTCAAAATTGGCAGAGAAATTCGCTTGGAATTTTAAATCATTGATAATCTCCCAATCCAAAATCGCATTTGCCCGGGCCCAAAACCTACGTTCATTCTCATGATGAGACATTAGTGTAGCCACATGATTAGGTCCCTCGTAGTAACCACCTGCCGGATGTTTTCCCCAACCTCCACCAGCTTCGTTGGTATTATCATAAGGCACCATCGTAGGAACTTGGCGGTAATAAACATAATCATTATTCGTCTGCCCATACAAATGGGGATCCGTATTATTAAAACCAACAGTCAGGATCTCGGAAAATTTCACGCGTTTACTTATATTTGTCTGGCTAGCCACACGGAAATTACCCGCATCCTCAAATGAATAACGTTCGATAAACTGATTCTTGTAGAACTCCGCAGACATATTAAATGTAGTTTTCTCATTACCACCCGTCATCTGTAAAAAATAGTTTTGCCTAAAAGCATTACGCCAAACCAGATCTTCCCAGTCTGTATCTGGTAGCGAAGCGGGATTATCCCAGCCGGAATTGGGATTATTAGGGAAGCCTGCCGCCAATTTCCGGTCAATAAAGTCCGCGGTATGCAGCATATCCGGCAAATCGATCGGAGTCTCTATTCCAAAGTTTACTCTCGCATTAATAGAAAGTTTCCCTATCTTTCCCTTTTTAGTGGTAACAAGGATCACACCTCCTGCTCCCCGAGCACCGTAAATAGCAGTCGAAGCCGCATCCTTCAAGATCTCGATAGATTCTATATCATTAAAATTAGGAGCGCTACCCGGCACTCCATCCACGATCCACAACGGATCTGCGCCATTGATAGAAGCCGCTCCACGAATGATAATATTCCCATTGGAAACATTGACACCTGCCACACGGCCTTGAATAACATGCGACACATCCATATTTAAATCATTAAAATCATCCGTCTTAATAGAAGCCACAGATCCCGTTACATTCGACTTCTTCTGCACGCCATAACCAACAACGACTACCTCATCCAGTTTTTGAGTATCTTCCTTCAAGTTTATCATTAAACTTGATTTTCCGTTCACAGCTACATCTTGAGTATTAAACCCAATATACGAGATCTGTAAAATACCGCTATCATTTATATTTAATGAGAAATTTCCCGAAATATCCGTTACCGTTCCATTCGTAGTTCCTTTCTCAACAACATTCGCTCCGATAATCGGTTCACCGTTACTATCCACGACAGTACCAGATACCAGCTTTACATTACCGGCAGTCTTTAAAGTTACGACAATTGAATGCCCTGTCATCGTATATTGCAAGTCTCTTTGATGCAGTACATCATCTAACAAACGCCGAATCGGCTGATTCGTCACGTTTAAAGTTACCTCTTTCTTTCCTTCCACTATAGCATCCCGATAAGAGAATATATATGTGGTTTGTTTCTCTACAGCCTCAAAAAATTGCTTTAATGTAGCATTCTTCATGGAAAGAGTGACACTTCCTGTCTGAGCTAATACCAAAATAGGATTAAAAAACAGAAATAGAGCCAAAAAAATTATATAGCTACATTGATTTTTTCTACTTTTGAACATATATTATTTTTTAAAATTGATACAATCCGTTTTATGGCTTGATCGCCATTCTCGTAAATGGAGTATTAATTGGGGAACCGGAAAATCTCGACCATTTTTCGGTTCCGTTTTTATTATGAAGAATCTTGTCGCATAAGAACTGATTTAAGGTTATACATTTTATTTTCACTCGCTCAAGGATGTATAAAGATATCATCTCCTCGTATATCATATGTAAAGTCATAATGCCTCTCTAAAAGGTCCATTACATCTACGATATATTCACTATCAAAATTTCCGGTAAATAAGTCATTCGCTAAAGAAAAATCATTCAAATGGATATTCACGCCATATCTACGCTCTAGTTTGGCCAAGACATCACTTAATTTCGTTGATCGAAAAACGAGGTCTCCTCTTAACCACGCCGTTTCAAATCGATTATCTGTTTTCTCCACGGTTATAATACCCGATTCTTTATTGAACAATGCTTTTTCATTTGGTTTTAGATAAACGACACGAGAAGGGTCTGAACAAGTCTGTATCTTGATCCGTCCCGATATCAAGGCCATTTCCATGACATTCTCCCGCTCATACGAATACACATTAAAACTTGTGCCCAACACTTCTATATCCAGATATTCAGTATGTACCACGAAAGGTTTATCCTCATTCCGAGTCACCTCAAAATAGGCCTCTCCCTCTAAATTGACCTGTCGAAGCTCTCGACCGAAATCGTGAGTGTAACTTAAGCTCGATTCCGCATTTAGTTTTACTTGTGTTCCATCCGGTAAAGTCACCCCCGATCTTTCCCCTCTATCGGCATGAACCACTAAATTGCCAATGCTACCCTTCAGATCGACTGGATTGAAATATAAATAACCAGACAATATACTTAATAAAGGTATTAATAGTATTGCGGCGATACGAGCCAGTTTCCTAAACACCATAACGAATCGTTCTTTTCTCGTTCGATTTTGAATCTCACTGAACATATCTCGTATGATTCTCTCATCAACCTCTTCAAAGGGTCGCCCATTTTCCCATAAATGAGACAATGACAGCGATAATTCATCATCATCAGACAAATTAACCAAAAGCCGTAGTGTTTTCAACTCTTCCGCAGAGATCGTATGATCCATGTACTTTGAGAGCAAATAATATGTATGTGATTCCTGCATAATATCCTTTTTATAAGGTATACACATGAGCCGTTAATTTATAACATGTCTTTTTAGATGTTATAAAACATAAGAATATTATTTTTTCAATTTTATTTATCCGATAAAGAAAAGAGAGAACAGCAAAGCATACTTACCGAGCTCCTTTCTTAAAACATGTAAGGCTTGCGATAACTGGTTACGCACAGATTGTTCTGAAATTAAGGCTTTAGCCGCTATTTCTGTTATAGTTATACCTTGTTCCTTATTTAACTCAAACAGTTCTCGTTGGCGAGGTGTCAACTTTTGTTTCGCTATTTCCAGTCTATGGTTAAATTCCTCAAAAGATAATTTACGTTCAATCGCTGTTTCCTCTCCATCTCCAGACTCATTCAGTACAACATCTTCCAAAAAAAGCGGACTATTTGCCTGCCTACGAAACTCATTCAATAATTGGTTCTTGGCCATCGTAAATAGGAAAGCTCTGAAAGACATATCTAAATCAATTTGTTCTCTCCGCACCCACACTTTGATAAATGTCTCTTGTACAATATCTTTTGCAAGAGCATCAGAATGAGTCAAGTGCAATGCGAACGCATATAGGCGTGAAGCGTATGATTCATACAGTTTCGTAAAGTCTCTGTATGAACCGCTTCGTAATCGTTCTAGGTATATCCGTTCTACATCCATCTCCTCTAGCACATATTGACCGAACAAATATAAAATAAAAAAATAAGAAGAGGTTATTTCCTCTTGAAAAGAAATAACCTCTATCTATTACGGATACTCTTTAACTAAATGACATCCAACAGTAGTTCACGACCTTTCTATGTTCTCAGAATGGCATACTAGGTAAACTAAAACCATTATTATAAGTATGCTTAATCCACTCATTCGCAACATCAAGAGCATTAAAGTCTGCAAAACGACGATCAAAACGAGGATCACCATCAACAACTTTAAAATCATCAACTGTTACAATCTTAATTGTGTCAGTAGGAGATATATTGGTAAATTTCATATTCTCTCCATCCCATAACAATTCTCTATGTAGCCCATGAAGACCAGAAAGACGTACCGCAAGAACTCCCATTACTACCATTTCATTAAAAGGTCCGGAGAATTGGAAATTTGAAGATGATTCTACTCGGTTTTCTGGAGATTCTTTACAAGCACGAATCCAATCTTGCTCATGGGCATTCGTAGACCAAATATTGCCATTACCTCCTTTAACTCTTGGTATTGAAGGCTTAGGCTGGTTAAAATGTTCCATATCAGATACGGGCAATAAAGTTGGATTCATTCCATAACAGCCAGTCATGATTTTCCCTTTTGTCCCAATAAAAATAATACCACCATTTTCATCTCCCATCATTTGTCCATCTTTTAATTCCTCCGGACGAGGAGGCATTAAACCTCCATCATACCAATATACCTTAACCTCAGGCATTTTTGTGTTTCCTTTTGGGGGACGAGCCGGGAACGTATAAGTTACAATTTGTGCATGAGGTGGCGAATATAAATTACTCAAGGTTGAACTACCTATCACACTTATCGGATACTTCAAATCAAGTGCCCAATAAAGTGGGTCCATAATATGGCAAGCCATATCTCCTAAAGCACCCGTTCCAAAGTCCCACCATCCCCGCCAATTCCAAGGTGTATAAACTGGATTATATGGTCTTTTTTGCGCCGGTCCAATAAACAAATCCCAATCAAGAGTCTTCGGGCATTTCGGATTATCGCTAGGCCGCATTAATCCTTGAGGCCAAATCGGACGATCTGTCCAACAATGAACTTCATATACTTCCCCAATAACACCGGATTGAATCCACTCTGTTATTTGACGACACCAATCAAAAGAATTTCCTTGATTACCCATTTGCGTCGCTACTTTATATTTTTTAGCGAGTTTTGCTAGTAAACGAGATTCATAAACAGAATGAGTTAAAGGTTTTTGAGTATAACAATGCTTCCCTAATGTAATAGCATGAGCAGTAACTCCTGCATGTGTATGGTCTGGAGTAGCAACCAATATCGCATCAATTGATTTTCCGAACTCATCGAACATAACACGCCAATCTTTAAATTTTTTTGCTTTTGGATAATCATTGAAAGTCTTCTCTGCATATCTCCAATCTACATCACATAAAGCCACAATATTCTCTGTACTCATATTCCGTAAATTACCACGGCCCATTCCACCGACACCAACTCCAGCAATATTCAATTTATCACTTGGTGAAGTAAACCCATGCGTTTTACCTAAAACAGAATTTGGTACGATCGTTAAACCTGCTGCTAAAGCTCCTGTCTTCAAAAAATCTCTTCTTGATATATGTCTCATAATAATGATGATTTTAAAGTTGTTTCAGTTGAATATTCCTAAACCAAATATTAGATTCTCCATGTTTCCCTTGCAAACCAATATAACCTTTTGTTGGCATATTCGCATACGGGATTGGTAGCCATTCCGGAATCTCTGTTCCATCTGGATTTGTTGTTCCAGAAGTCCAATCTGCTAAATTAGCCGAAACAATATGTTTTCCATTCAATTCGATATCTATCTGCTGACCTTTAGCAGTGATAATCATTCGGTTCCATTCTCCCGGTTTCTTCACGACCAATTGTTCATTTGCTCCTTTATGTCCATAAATAGAACCACAACGCCAATATTCTGGATATGATTGCCATTCAGGATGATGATCATCCGCTATTTGAATCTCAATGGAAGATGGGATCCAATTACCCTTATCCGTACAATAAATCACAACCCCACTATTTGTATTCACATCTGTCTTGAATTCTAAATCCAAGATAAAATTTTCATACTGCACCTTTGTCCAAATAGATTGATCGGCTGTGGCAGTAAGTATGCCATTTTTAAAGGTCCAAACCGAACTATCATAATCAGCATTTGATAAATCTTTGTCAAATAATAGTCTATAATCAGTTTCGACCCTACACGATATTAATAACAAAAGTATAATCAATACGGTAAATACTCTTTTTACATTTATAAACTGTTTCATATATCGATTCTATTTATTAAAAGCCAGCTGTTGTTTGTTTTAACAAAGGATTCGCATTCAATGCACGATAAGGAATCGGAAATACGTCTTGATTCGTCGCATCCGGAGTTTTATCCCACCACGCACCTTCACTAAAACGATTCCATCGTATTAAATCAATACGACGATGACGTTCTCCTATGAACTCACGACCTAATTCATCGACAAATTCATCATCGGTTAATTTCGAGATATTAGATTCGTAACTAAATTTAGACCAATCTTCCGCTTTATAATAACGTTTCCTAACCACATCCAGCAACCGAGCAGCCCCTATCTTATCCCCTGATCTATATTTACATTCAGCTAACGAATAATAAATCTCTGCCAATCTGATCTCTGGAATAGAGTTCATTTGGAACAAATCTTTCGATTGAGGTAACCAAGGGAATTTTATCAAACGATATCCTGTATTCTCTTCTCCGTAAATTACATGAGATCCTTTGGCTAAACCAGTCTCTCCCTCCGAAAAACGTCCAACTTGATCCACATAAACTAGAGGTTTACCATTATATTCTTCCGTACCAGTTATTACTTCATCTGTAAATCCATACCCTTTTTCATAATCAAATTTATATTGAGTTCCCATCAAGAAAAAGCCCTCATAATCTCCATCATTTGAAATAACTCTAAAAGCTTTCTTTCGGATATCTCCATCCGGGAATTTTTCAAACGGCATACCTAATTTATCTTGGTATAAATTTCCATATAAGTCCCGAGACGGTGCTAAATTACCTCCATTCCAACCTTGCCAGTCATTATCCAAGGAATAACGATCTTGATAGTGCATCCACATATTATATAGCCAAGATGCCTCAAAATAATTTTTCTTAATCGCAAATTCCATAATATTCTCTTTAGATCTATAACCGTTTATCCCCGAGCGGAACGGGCCTCTATAATCAGGGTCAATACTATATTCTCCATATTTTCCATCTAATATAGCCTGAGCCATTTGCTCACATTCATCATATTTTGAGATTCCTATCCATTTTTCCGCATTCAAGTATAAACGGACAAGTATAGAAGCTACTCCTGCTTGATCAAACCTAGATACCCCCCTATTTTTAGGTAAGTCCGGTAATATAGCTAAAAGCTCTGACTCCATAAAGTTAAATACTTCTAGGGGTGTAGATTGAGCCTTCACTTCTTCTATATCTGTAACAATTGGTACATGCCTAAAGAAATCTATTAAAAACATATAATTCCAAACCCGAAGAGCTCTTAATTCGGCTATATATTCATTTTTCGTTTCTTCCGTCAATTTAAACGTAGAGAAATCTAGATTTTCAAAATCAGACAATGTATTATTACATAATGCTATACCTTGAAAAGGAGCAGCCCAACCATTATATACGAAATTCTCCTCCACAGTCCATTTATGCTCATGCAAACGAACATACTCCCCACCATTATAACCATGTTTTCCTCTTGTCGGAATCATTAACTGGTCGGCAGTAACTTCCTGTAAAAAGTATCGAGCATCAGACCAACCCGTACTAAAAGCCTTAGCATAGTTATTCACCAACGCCGCATAAATATTATTGCTATTTTGATAATAGTTATCCGTTGTAATCTCACTAAAAATCTCTTCATCTAAATCTGTACAAGAAAATGAGATTAATCCCATTACGAAAAGAACTATTATATATTTAAACTTCTTCATAATAAATGAAATTAAGATTAATATGAAATTTGAATTCCAAATGTGAATGATCTGGCAATAGGATACACATTTAGACCGCTAATACCTGGTTCTAGACCATTTATATCCACAGATGTCGGGTCCATTACTGAATATTTCGTAATAGTAAACGCATTTTTAACTGTCGCATATACCCGTAAATTGCTAATCCACTTTGTATCTAATTTTGGAGTCCATCCTAAAGTTATGTTATCCAACCTAAAATAATCTCCATCCTCCAAAAAATAATCACACATCACTTTTCCTGACTTAATATGCCCATTCTTTCCATAAGCATCTTCTAATAAATTCATACCCGGTTCAGCAACTAATCCATAATACATTTGATACATATTCAATATTTGATAGTCAAAGCGCCCTTGGAAATATAGACTTAAATCAAATCCTTTATATCGAAATGTATTCCCCCAAGACAAAGAATATCTAGGTGTTCCATGGCCAATATAATCTTTGTCTGTATCACTAGCTTCACCATTAGCGAGTATTTTTTCTCCTCCAATTTTAGCGTCTTTCCAAACCAACATATTGCCATTATCATCAACTCCCGCATATCTTAAGCCATAAAAAGAACCAATTTCCACTCCGTCTTGTAAGCGTTGGGCATAGCCGGGATTTCCGGGAGCTGGCAGTAAATATCGATCCATATATCCTTTCTGATATGTACCATTCGAGAATTTATCCAGTTTAGATTTCGTAAAAGAAGCAACTAGATTAGTCGAATAACTAAAATCTTTCATGTTTACAACATCCCAATTTAAAGTCAGTTCCAAACCTTTTGAACTAGTAGAAGCTACATTTGTAAATATCTGATCAAACATAAAAGGGGGTAGTGGAGCGTCATAATTAGAAATTACTTCTTTACCTTGTTTTACATAGGCATCCAAACTACCTGATAACTTATTCTTTAAAAGAGAAAAATCCACACCCAAGTTATAAGATATCTGCTTTTCCCAATGTAAATCAGGATTAGGATTATTCGTAGGTCCCCACGCTTGGGTCCATTGTCCATTATCGTCTAGCCAATACCCACCTTGCTCATAACGAGCCAACGCTGAATACTTTGGGAAACCAGAGCGCCCTGTAACTCCATATGAAAAACGGAGTTTTAAATCATTGATGGCCTCTATATTTTTAATAGCAGGCAAACTTGACATTCGCCATGCCGCAGAGGCTGCAGGGAACCATCCCCATTTATGATTTGCCCCAAATTTACTATTTCCTTCATATCTAACAGAAGCCGTCAAATAGTAAGTATCATCATAGTTATAAATCAATCGCGCAGGAAAACCTATTGTCTTTTCTTTTTCTTTCAACGAAGATACCCCTAAACGACCTGCTGCCATATTCCAATCTCCAGCTTCCAGATTGTTATAGGACATCGCATCCGAAGGAAAATTTGCATTCTCTGAAGAAAAACTACGATGATTAAACTCTTGATACGAATATCCAGCCATTAATTTAATTGTATGCTTGTCAATTGTCGTAAAATAATTACCGATCCATTCCAATGTATAATCCGTATAATTTTCTTCCTGCAGAGTTCCTCGTCCGGAACGCATATTATCTATAGATTCCTTATGATTTGAATTAACATATATACGTTTAAAATACTCTTGACTCTGTCTAGCTAGAGATAATTCAGTATTTAGCGTCGGTAAAATATTTAGTTTCACTTTAAAATCAGCAAGGGAAAACTGTCTATCACCTCCATCCTCCTTATCTTTCAACCATCCTACAGGATTATAGGTATCAAACCCATACAGAGTACTATATTTAGAAGGATCTTTTTCATCCATCAATGGATGAGTCGGATTCAATTTTACCGCTTGCTGAAATACGCCATAATCCACATATTCCTCATTGATAACTCGTGTGGACAAGTTTCCTTGAATCTCTAGCAGACCTTCTAATGTCTTTGCGGTGAATCCCATTCTAACTCCATACTCTTTTCTAGAAGACGCTATATCCAAGCCATCTTTCTTCTTATAATTGGCTGAAGCTCTAAAGGTCAAATTTTCACCTCCTCCTGAAACAGCTAAATAATGACTTTGACCCAGATTACTCTTATTCAACAATTTGTCATACCAATCCACCCGATGACCAAAATCTACATCTCTTTCATGCGCAAGAAACTCATCCACAGAAAGTACTTCTGGTTGATTAGCTACCATATCATGATCGATATAGCCATCATAAGATATAGAAACTTTTCCAGCCTTTCCTTTTTTTGTTTGCACCAAAATAACTCCATTCGCTGCACGTGAACCATAAATCGCTGCAGCCGAACCATCTTTCAATATTGTAATTGATTCAATATCTTGGTTAGCGACACTTCTTAAATCTGCACCCGGCATTCCGTCTATAATAACCAATGGCGAATTCCCTGCCTCTATGGAAGAAGCACCTCGCATCTGGATATTAGGAGAAGAGTTAGGATCTGCCGCCGCCGCATTCGAGACATTAACGCCTGATACTTTTCCATCGATCATTGACAGCGGACTTGTAAATGCTCCTTGTAAAAAGTCTTTACTAGAAACAGCGGTTACAGCAGAAGTCAACTCTTTTTTGTCAACTGAGCCATAACCAACAACGACTACCTCATCTAATTTTTGTGTATCCTCTTTCATAATGACCTGAAGTACATTTTTATTTTTCACGGCTTCTTCATGAAGAGAAAATCCAATATAAGAAATCTGGAGTACCGCATCGGAAGACACTACAATAGAGAAATGACCATTCAAATCAGACATAGTTCCATTTGCTTTACCCTTCTCTACAATATTTGCACCAATAATAGGCTCCCCCGTCTCATCAACAACAGTACCTGTTACTGTCTTTTCATTTTGATCAGACTTACTGCCTTTTACTGATAGAATCACATCTTTTCCTACTATTTTATATCGTATATTCGAATTCTCAAATATATGATCTAATGTAGTGAACACATCTTTATCCTTTATATCAACAGATATTACTTGATTGATATCAACTAATTTACTATTATAAAAGAAGTGGAAATCAGTTTGACTTTCAATCAGTTCCAAAACTTCTTTTATAGATTGATCTGTCGCTTTAAAAGAAAGTGAGGTGCTTTGAGCATTTGTTGTCATAGCAAATGACATACTAATTGATAAACATACAAGAAATAAGGTCAACTTCATAATTCTTGATATTTTAGATACCAACCTGACAAACGCTGATTTATCTCCATCAAGTTGGAAATATAAATTATTCATCATATTTTTGTAATTGATTTAAGATTAAAAAATAAATTTCTTAGTCGGTTTAAAGACCTTCTATCAAATTGTTTCATATGGGAAGATGCTGGTAACATTTTCCCGTATGTTTTTTAGATAGACCAAGTCTACTTTCTTGTTCTTTTATTCCATAGGCCCATATTATTTAATTATTATACATTTTTCTTTATTTTCCTTTCCAAAGTATAACTCGAGTACGGTTAGTACCTTTGCTGTCATCTGTCTTCATATCTTCTATACGATAATCAATATTTGAAGATATTCTCAAATAGTCTAGTGTCTGAGATAGCAACCTATTATCTAAAATACCGGTTAAACAATAGCTTTTAATCTCCGCATCCTGAATCACAAATTCAACATTATAGTAATATGACAATTTTTTCAAAGCCTCAGGTAAAGGCGTATCCTTGAACATCAGTTTGCCATCCATCCATGCGGTTTCATACATCGTGTTTATTTTCATCACAGAAATTTCTTCTTTATCCAAGTTGCAAATCGCTTTTTCGGATGGTAGTAACGTCCTATGACTCACATTCCCTGATTTATTCTTCACCTCGAGATTTACGGAGCCCGTCACTAAAGTAGTCGAAATTATATTCTCATCCCCATAAGCTTGTATATTAAACTCCGTGCCTAAAACTCTAACCCTATGCTGATCTCCTGAAGTACTGACAATAAAAGGTTGTTTTTCGTTGTGAGTGACTTTAAAATAGGCTTCTCCTGATAAATATACTTTTCTTTCTTTTTGGTCATAAGACATCGGATAGGATAAAACACTACCCGAATTTAGATAAACAACAGTACCATCCGGTAAATTAAAGCGTGTACGGACTCCCGCATTTGCCTGAAGTGTTATAATTTGAGGATCTCCAAATTCAGAATCAACCTTTCTATGGGAAAATAAGGTTGATAGTCCAATGATAGCAATTATACAAGCCGCAGCGACAGAGAACCTCTTCAGCCAATATAAACGGGTCCGTTTTGCTAATCGTTGTTCCAGCTTTTCGTAGGCAATCAATGGATTTCGGCTAGCGATCCGTTCCATCGCATTGTTCGCATAATATATACGGGCGGTCTGTAATAAGATCCTCTTATTATTTTCATCCGCTTCCAGCCAAGCTTCAATATAAGATTTTTCCTCATTGGAAGCTGTGTCCTTTATATACCGTAAAAGCATCATACCTTCCGGCTCTTGGAAATTAATATGTCTATTTTCAGTTTTCATTCTTATCTGTTTCTATAACTAAGACAATCCTGAAAGAACACACCCTTAACTAAAAAGCAATTTTTTTCAACTTTCTCATTTTTAGTCCAAGGTAACCGCATCAATTTTTTTTACGGAAGACCGTTAGACTTTTGTCTTGTCCTGAAATAGCTTGACACTTTTAAGGGGCTAAAAAGTATAGAAATGATCAAAAGAAAGCCCAAAAGAGTGTTCACGGAACCCTTTAAATTATCCGTGTTACGCGAGTATTACAGT
>NZ_JAMOKU010000044.1:0-44078 GCF_023656845.1 Parabacteroides sp. Y3-G-102
CTGTGAACCGGTTCAGGAAACAACTTTCAACCCTGTGAAGTTTTTCAGGAGAAGCTTCTCTAAGATGTGAAGTACCTTAGAAAATAACAGTAAAATCTGTGAAGTAAATTTAGGCATAGTCAACGCAGTACTTACTTGGCCAAGTAAGTATATATCCTTTGCCACTTGCAGTATATATTCTATGGGCAAGTAAGTACTGCCGTATTTTTCGGGCTATAAAAATGGCTGTCCTACATGTTGTACTGAGGAAATAGAGAATCTCTGTTAGTGGTATTGTTTTTTATGCTAACTTCGCGTCTCAAACAGAAATAATAAGAGTATAAATGAAACGATTAGGTTTTAGTTTATTGCTTTCGTTGGCCGTATTCGGAAGTGTGGCCGCACAAACCGGAAGCAAGCATGTTGACTTAAAAGAAATAACCGATGGGAAATTTCGTCAAGTGACGGCTATCGGAGAGATGCGATCCCTGCCGGATGGAGAACACTACACAGCCATGAACGCCGATAAGAGTATGATCATTAAATATTCCTATCGTACGGGAAATCCTGTGGATACATTGTTTAATGCCCGTAAAGCTCGTGAATGTACCTTTACGGATTTTGATGGATATACAATCAGCAGTACCGGGCATCACATCTTGGTTTGGAGGGATACGGAGTCTATTTATCGTCGCTCTACTAAGGCGGTGGTTTATGATTATGACGTGCGTCGTAATTATGTGAAGCCTATTTCCGATGCCGAGGGTAAGCAAATGATCCCAACTTTCTCGCCGGATGGTCGTATGTGCGCTTATGTACGGGATAATAATATTTGGATACGTAAGTTTGATTTCGACACGGAGGTACAAGTCACCAAGGACGGTGAGTTGAATAAGATATTGAATGGCATCACGGATTGGGTGTATGAGGAAGAATTTGCGGTGACAAATCTAATGGCGTGGTCTCCCGATAGCGAGTATCTGGCCTTTGTCCGTTTTGACGAGTCCGAGGTGCCCGAATATTCTATGCAGATGTATGGTGAGGGACTTTATCCGGGGTATTACGAATATAAATATCCGAAGGCCGGGCAGAAGAATTCAAAGGTTTCCGTACATTCTTATAGCGTAGTCACCAAAGACACGAAGGAGATGAAGGTCCCGGTAGAAGGCGACTTCTATATTCCCCGTATTACTTTCACGCAGAATCCGGATCAGTTGGCTATCATGACATTGAACCGCCAGCAGAATGTATTCAATATGTATTATGCAAATCCGAAGAGCGGTGTGTTCCGTTTGATCTTGCGTGAGGAAAATAAATGCTACGTGGATTCTGATTGGTTGACTTCCATCCAGTTCTTGAACAATGGGTTTACCTATGTGAGTGAACAAGATGGCTATTCCCATATTTATTTGTATTCCCCGACAGGTGTTATGCAACGTCAGGTAACTCAAGGGAACTGGGATGTCACGAAGTTCTTGGGCGTGGATGAGAATACGAAGACTTTCTATTACGAGTCTGCCGAGGAAAGCCCGATCCGCCGTTCTATCTATAAGATCGACGCTAAAGGCGTGAAGACAAAACTCTCTACAGAAGAGGGTATGAATAAGGCGGTCTTTAGTGACAATTTCGCTTATTTCGTGAATACCTATTCCAATGCGAATACCCCGGCGAAGATTACGGTGAATGAGACGAAGACCAAAAAGGAACTACGTGTTCTGCAAGATAACGCCGCGTTGAAGAGTAAGCTGAAGGAGTATGTTTTTGCTAAGAAGGAATTTATGAAGGTACATACGGCTTCGGATTATGAGTTCAACGCTTGGATCGTAAAACCCGCTGATTTTGACCCGTCGAAGAAATATCCGGTGATGATGACGCAATATAGTGGTCCTAACTCCCAGCAAGTATTGGATCAATACGGTTTCGATTGGGAGCAATATCTGGCCTCAAATGGTATTATCGTGGTATGTGTGGATGGTCGTGGAACCGGTGCCCGTGGTGAGGCATTCCGTAAATGTACTTATTTGAGAATGGGCGAGCTGGAATCCAGAGACCAAGTGGAGGCTGCGCAAGCGTTGGGCAAGTTACCTTATATCGATAAGGATCGTATCGCGATCTGGGGTTGGAGTTTCGGAGGTTATAACACGTTGATGGCCTTGAGTACCGGAAACGGAACGTTTAAGGTGGGTATCGCTGTAGCTCCTCCGACGGACTGGAAATATTATGACTCCGTTTATACGGAGCGTTTCATGCGTACCCCGCAAGAGAATTTCGAGGGCTATGCGGCTACCTCCCCGTTACGCCGGGTGAAAGACTTACAAGGCAAGTTATTGCTGGTTCATGGAACCGCCGATGATAATGTTCATTTTATGCAAACAATGGAATATGCCGAGGCTTTGGTTCAAGCGGGTAAGCAGTTCGATATGCATGTTTATAAAGATCGGAATCATAGCATATACGGTGGTAATACCCGTTACCATTTGTATACGAAGATGGCTAATTATTTATTCAATAATTTGTAAGACATGGCGCAGCATTTAAGAAAGCCGGATTGGTTGAAGATCCGGCTTGGCGGAAATGAGCAATTCACGAAGACAAAAAGTATTGTTGAATCTCATTGCCTTCACACAATATGCACAAGTGGTAAATGCCCGAATATGGGTGAATGTTGGAGCCGGGGAACAGCTACATTCATGATCGGTGGTGAGATCTGTACTCGCTCTTGTCGTTTTTGTAATACGCTAACGGGTAAACCTCTTCCGTTGGACCCGAAAGAGCCAGCGAATGTAGCGGAGAGCATCCGTTTAATGAATCTCAAGCATGCGGTGATCACGTCCGTTGATCGTGATGACTTACCAGACTTAGGCGCTTCTCATTGGGTAAATACGATCCGTACGATCAAAGAGGTGAATCCTCAAACGACCGTGGAAGTCTTAATCCCGGATTTTCAAGGACGATTGGATCTGGTTGATCAGGTCGTGGATGCGGCGCCTGAGATTATCTCCCATAATATGGAGACTGTACGCCGTATCAGTCCGCAAGTGCGTAGCGCCGCAAAGTATGACGTGAGTTTATCCGTTTTGCGACGAATCGCTGAGCAGGGTGTGGTAGCCAAGACTGGTATCATGGTCGGACTGGGTGAGACCGAGGATGAGGTGCTTGAATTAATGGATGATGTTTTGCTGGCGGGTGTTTCTGTTTTAACAATCGGGCAGTATTTACAGCCTTCTCGCAAGAATATTCCCGTCTCTGAATATGTGACTCCTGAATGCTTTGAATATTATAGACAGCAAGCCGTTGGCAAAGGTTTTAAGAAAGTAGAGAGCGCTCCGCTGGTACGCTCGTCGTACCATGCGGAAAAGCATATATGATTCATGAACTTTTGACAATCTTTGTTGTTATTAATATAAAAGTGGACTAAAGGGGGGGAAGGAATGAACAGAGTAAAGAAAGGTCTAGATAATCAGGCGATAGGTTTATTGCCATTGTTGTTATTCATGTTTTTGGATAACTATTTTTCTTATTTATTATCTTTTATAATTGGGGTTACTTTCTGTTTTGTTTGTATTTTTTTGTTTCAGGTGTTGAGCAAGGATAAGGTATACCAATTTATGCTTCTGCCATCGGCGGGCACATTGGTCTTATATTCCGTATTTCTTTGTCTCAAGCTTGAACCTGTGTTGTTTATATACTCTCCTCTTATCACGGAAGTATTACTGGTCGTGGCGTTAGCGATCGTGGGGTTCACGAGGAGAACGGTCATACAACGTATACGCGATTCGAAACGTCCCTCTTTTAAACGTACTTTGCTTCGTACTACCTTGAACGAATTTTATTTCCTCGCTCAGTTGGTACAGAACCTGTACACGTTGCATCTTTTCATCATCTTGTTATATAGTATCTTGCCGGAAACGATGCAGAATATGCGTACCGAACGTTTTTTATACCGGGAGTTGGGATTGGTAATCGGTGTTTTGGTCATTGTTTATGAGCAAATACGTTTGTCCTTGATGCAAGGTAGCTTGAAAAAGGAAATGTGGCTTCCCGTATTGAATGACAATGGGAAGGTGATCGGTTGTATCGCACGTTCGGTCAGCCGCTCTTTACCGAAGAAATACTATCATCCGATCGTGCGTATCGCCGTTGTTTATAATGGTATGTTATATCTGGTGAGACGAAGTAAGGATGAGTTTGTCTCTCCGGATACGATGGATTATCCGTTCCATAATTACGTGCTCTTCCGACATAGTATAGATAGCACGGTCAAAGAGACTCTCGGAAGTTTGGCGCAAGATAAATCAATTGCTCCACGCTTCCTGATCCGTTATACATTTGAGAACGAGAAGGTGAAACATTTGGTATCTCTCTATGTTATTTGTTTACGTACGGAAGAGCAATTAAATCAATGTAAGCGCCGTAGCGGAAAGCTTTGGACAGCGAAACAAATCGAGGAGAACTTGAGCTCCGGGGTGTTTAGCGAATATTTTGAGAAAGAGTTCGCTTATTTGCAAAATACGATTCTTTTCGCCGAGAGTTTCTGTTGCGGTAACTAATCATCTTATAATGCCCGATTCCCTAGCTCTATAACTTCCAAATCTTTGATATCCTTTCCCGCAATAACGAAACGTAATAAGGTACGTACTTGATGAAAGCCACTTTTTCCAGCCGCTCCCGGATTCATATGCAGACACTTCAAGCTTCGATCGAATACTACTTTCAGGATATGCGAATGTCCGGAGATGAATAGATTTGGCCGTGTATCGTATAATTCTTTGCGGATCTCGGGATTGTAGCGGCCCGGATAACCTCCGATATGAGTCATCATAACGTTCACGTCTTCTACCTTGAAATGAGCTACTTTAGGATATTGCAGGCGAATGGCTTGTCCGTCTATATTTCCGTATACGGCCCTGAAAGGTTTCAATGCCTCGAATTTCGCGGCCAAAAGATCGGAGCCTATATCGCCCGCATGCCAGATTTCATCGCAATCTTTAAAATATTCGGCGTACTTATCATCCCAGTACGCATGGGTGTCTGAAAGCAATCCAACTTTAATCATAACAATTTCTTTTATTGCTCGAAAGTATCTATATTTACACGCCTAAGATAAGAATATTATGGAGAATTCATATCAATATTTTAAACGGGACTTAAGCTGGTTGTCGTTTAACTACCGTGTCTTGCTGGAAGCGGAAGATGATACGCTGCCTATTTATGAGCGTATTAAGTTCCTTTCTATCTATTCCTCGAATCTGGAAGAATTTTATGAGATCCGGGTTGCGGAACACCGGGGGGTAATCATGAAAAAGAATTATTCGGAGGAGAGCGCAGCTGAGGCGGAAGAGACCTTGGCGGCTATCACCCGGGAGGTTAACCGCCAGCAACGGGACTATTACCGTATTTTCTCGGAGAAGATATTGCCGGAATTGAATCGCCAGAATGTTTACTTATACCAGAATGAGAAGCCGGAACCTTTCCATGAAGAGTTTGTCCATAATTTCTTTAATGAGGAGGTTTTCCCATTCCTGTCGCCGGTCATGATTCAAGCCGGTGATATACGTACGTTCATCCGGGATCGTCGGCTTTACCTTGTGATCCGTATGATTAAGCGGAGCAAGCGGATGAATGAGCCGGGCTTCGTACCCGAGTATCATTATGCGTTGATGAAGATTCCTTATGCGAAAGTTCCCCGTTTTATCGAGTTGCCTCAGCATGACGGGAAATATTATATCATGTTTATCGACGACATTATCCGTGCGAATTTACAGAATGTTTTTCCCGGTTATATTATTGATGGCTGTTACAGCATCAAGATTTCCCGGGATGCGGATATTTATTTGGATGATGAGAGCCGGGCGAATATCGTGGAGAATATCCGTAAGAAGGTGAAGAAGCGCAAGATCGGAGCCTTGAGCCGTTTTATGTATGATCAAGCGATGCCGGGTGATTTTCTGGCTTTTGTTTGCGATGCCTTTGGTATTACGTCGGAGGACTTGGTGTTAGGTGGACGATATAATAATTTGCAGGACTTGATGAAATTGCCGAATCCGGCAGGAAAGCATTTGGAGCAGCAGCCACCGGTGCCTATGCGTGTGCCTTTCCTTGATGAGATGGGGTCGGTATTCAAGGCCGTGAAGAAGCGGGATATCTTATTGCATTTCCCTTATGAGTCGTTTGATTATTTGATCCGCTTTTTGATGGAGGCGGCCTTTGATCCGAAGGTGGATGAGATCAAGATTACCCAGTATCGAGTGGCAGAGAATTCGGCCGTGATTAATACGCTGGTCAGCGCTGCCCAGAATGGTAAGAAAGTGACGGTATTTGTGGAATTGAAAGCCCGTTTCGACGAGGAGAATAATATGAGTACGGCAGAGCGTATGGAGCAGGCCGGTATTCGTATCATTTATAGTATTCCGGGCTTGAAAGTACATGCGAAGGTTGCGGTCATTCTTCGGAAGGATACGTCCGAGGGACTTAAACGGCGTGATTTTGCCTATTTGAGTACCGGTAATTTCAATGAGAAGACGGCCAAGATCTATTCGGATATGGCGTTATTGACTTCGAATACGGAGATTATTACGGATATCAATAAAGTATTCGCTGTTTTGGAAGGGCGTATGAAAGAACCTACTTTCCGCCATTTGTTGGTGGCCCGTTTCAATATGGTCTCGGAATTGATTGGTAGGATTCGGCGGGAGATCGAGCATGTGCAGGAAGGCCGAAGAGGACGGATCATATTAAAGATGAACGGACTGCATGACCAACATATGATCGAGGAACTCTATCATGCGAGTGAGGCGGGGGTAGAGATCGATCTGATTGTCCGGGGGATTTGTTGCCTGGTACCGAACCAACCTTACAGCGCTAACATCCGGGTTACTCGTATCGTGGATATGTTTTTGGAGCATTCCCGGGTTTGGTATTTTCTGAATGATGGTCAGGAGGATCTTTTCCTTACCTCGGCGGATTGGATGCGTCGGAATTTGAACCGACGGATCGAGACGGCTTTCCCGATCCTTGATCCGGATCTGAAGAGGGAGATAATCGATATCTTGAATATCCAGCTAAGTGACAACGTGAAAGCTTGTTATTTGGATGGCGAGTTACGTAATAATTTTAAGTGTGATGATAATCCGGTAAAAGTGCGTTCGCAATTGGCTATCTATGATTATCTGAGAAATAAATCCATACGGTAACCGGGATGGGGGAGTTTTGGGGATTTGTTGATTGGGGGGCTGGTTGCTTAGCCTTGATCGTGGCGGTGGTATTTAGCTTTTTGTTGGGAGTACGTACGGGACGTATCCGGGAGAGAAATGAATCTGTCCGTTCTCGCATTCGGCAGAATAAAGCGAATATGTATCGTTATAAACAACAATTAGCCTCCTATCAAGAGCAAGTCGTACGCTTGGAGCGGGAACGGGATTCTCTGGTCATCCGCTCGGAGGCTTATGACCGGATCGAGACGGAGCTGACAGCCTATCGCCAGAAGATGGAGCAGTTGGAGAGAGAGATCCTTGTTCTTTCCGGCGATAATAACTTATTGGACAATGCTACCGGAAAAGTAGATGTGGATGTACCTAAGCTTTTATGTGCCCTTAAAGATGATCCTCTCCATGTGAATCCAAGTAAAGAGGAATGGGCTGAGATTATTGATATGACCGATCTTCTGTTTAATAACTTCTTAACCGATCTGAGAAATAAATACAGTATTACCCGCCATGAGCAGGAAATATGTTGCTTGATCAAATGGAATTTCTCCCGAAAGGAGCAACTAGCCGTGTTTAATAATACTCCGGATGCGTTAACCAAATCGAAAGGCCGTTTAAAAAAACGTCTAGGCTTGGATGAAAAGACGGATTTGGATGCCTATGTCCGTTTATTATAAAGCTTAAAGTTATTTTGTTTGTCGTGATTGTCCGGCAATATTATCCGTTTATCTCCCATTGCGTGGTTTATATGTGTGATTATTAGTTGTTTGATGTTCGCTTGTTTTGTCCGGTACCATTTCTTTCCTCTTTACGATCCTTCCTGTACTTTTGCGATGTGTAGTTTAGTTTTTAAGAACGAATAATCAGGAATGCTATGAGAACACAAATTGTACTACTATGGATCAGCCTTAGCCTAATGGTGGGGCTTTCCGCTTGTGATTGGACTTCGTCCTCTCCGGTGGCCTCGCTACGGCGGGCTACCGGATGGCCTTTCGAGGTGGTGGTTGTAATGGATCGAGACGCATGGAATGGTGAGGTGGGGGAGTTGCTGCAAGAACAATTGCGAGCGCCGATACCTGCTTTGCCTCAAGCGGAAGCATCTATGCGTGTCACCTATTCGGAGCCATCGGGCTTTTCCGGTTTATTACGATACGTACGAAATATCTTGATCGTATCCGTAGATACTAACCGGTATACGAAAGCTGGAACAAGAGAGAGTCCCGATGAATGGGCCAGCGGTCAGAATGTTGTGACTCTGTATGCTCCGACTACCGCTGCTTTAACCGAGTTCCTTTTATTAAATGAAGGACGGTTGGTCAACCATTTCAATCGAGTGGAAAGGGAACGTTGGATAGTTGGACTTTCTAAGAGCCATAGCAGTTGGATCAATGAGAAGTTGAAGTCCCGTTTCGGTATCTCGCTGTTCGTGCCGGAAGATATGTCGGCCTATAAGGAAGAGACCGATTTCTTTTGGGGCTCGAATAACGCAAATAGGGGACGGACTGATATCTTGGTATATAGTTTTCCCTATACGGCTCAAGAGGCATTTACCGAAGATTATCTGGTCGCTATGCGTGATTCTGTAGTGAGGCGGAACGTACCGGGCTCTTTCCCGAATTCTTATATGAAGACAGAGAAGCGCTTCGAGCTTTCTTACGAGCCGATCACCTACCGTGGCGAATACCGCGGCGTATTGCGTGGTCTTTGGCGTATGGAAGGAGATAAGATGGGCGGCCCGTTCGTCAGCCATGCCCTGCTCGACAAGAAAAAAGGGCGGGTTATCGTAGCGGAAAGCTTTGTCTATGCCCCGGAATCAAAAAAGGCGAACTTGATCCGCCGGATGGAGGCCGCCTTGTTTACGTTGCGATTCGTGGATTAGGATTGATTCTCTCACGTATATAGGCGTAACCTCATGCGTATATACGCATCGGCCTACACGTACGTAAGTGTGGTCTTATACGTATATACGTGTGGCTTTGTGCCTATATAGTGGTCTTATCGTCCTAAAAATAGTTTGATTTCCTCCGGAATATATCCCGTCCGTATACGCCACTCTTGCGGATACAGGTTATTGGCCCGGTTGCCAAGGTTCTTTACAAAACCTAGTGGAAGTCCTTGGTAGCGTACCAACACATATCCCTTATCTGTACCGGAGGGTAAGACGAGCGCCTCTTTCTTTAAGAATTTAATAGCGTCTTCCCATTCCAGTTCCACGGATGGAAATGCGTTGGGGGTTAAGGCAGTACTTAAAGCCAGCTCTTGAGATGGGATAAAGTCTTTCCCTTTCGCTTCTCCTAGGTAAATACCGGCGGAAAGTACCCGTAAAGGCTTGGCATTGATGAGTGAAAATAGATCCGAATGGGCTTTGGGATACGCTCGAAGGAAACTGCCGTTCCATTCGAGAGAAAACGAAGTTTCATCCGAAAGGAACAGACGGGCCTCCTGTGGGATGGACGGAGCGGCTTTTCCTCGCTCTTTTTTCCCTTTGGACTTGACACGAATTTCCTCGATCTCGCCTTCCGCTTTCCGGAGGGCGGCGAGGAAAAAGCCTTCGCCCCGTGTCTTATGCGGGAAGAAGCGGTAAACCGGATGTTCAAACCGGAGGGCGCCGGTGATCTGCCATTCCTCTTGGGTAGGGATAGGCAATGCCTCGGCTCCCAGCTCCTCTATTATATAATGTATGTTCTCCTCATCCTCTTCCGTATTATAGGTACATGTACTGTAGATCAAGATACCTCCGGGTTTCAAGGCGTTCCAGATATCATGGATGATGCGCCGCCCACGGGAGGCGCAAAGCCGTACGTTATCTACGCTCCATTCGCCTGTGCTATCCGTATCTTTCCGGAACATGCCCTCACCGGAACAAGGTACGTCGGTGACGATCACGTCGAACAGATGAGGCAATGCCTCGCCGATCTCCTCCGGGTCATTATTGATAACGATCGTGTCCGGGCGGCCCCATTTAGCGATATTCTCGGCCAATACATAACTCCGGCTGCGGATCACCTCATTGCTCACTAACAGGCTTCCATCCGGCAATAAGCTCGCCAGATGCGTGGACTTGCCACCCGGGGCGGCGCATAAATCCAAGCAACGTACCGGCTCTTTTACGTATGCCTTGATCGCTTGTTCCAGAAACATGGAAGACGCTTCCTGCACGTAATAGGCCCCCGCATGGAATAGAGGATCGAAGGTGAAAGACAACCGTTCCGGCAAATAAAAACCGCTCTCGCACCAAGCAACCGGAGCACCTACTTTGGGAGCGGGAGTCCCTTTCATCGAGTTGATACGGATACTTACGGGAACATCAGCGTTTAACGCTGCCTCTAAACGATCGAACTCCTCGCCAAGTAAAGCCCGTGTACGGGTAATAAAATCAATAGGAAGTGCCATGATTATTCTGTTAGTTTGCGGCAAAAGTACTACTTTCGCGGAAAACAAACAGTATGCGAGCATCTCTTTTCCTTATACCAGTTACCTTGGGCGATACGGAACATCGCCGTGTTTTACCAGAGTACAACCGTGACGTGATCTTATCTATCCGGCATTTTATCGTGGAAAACGTGCGTACGGCACGCCGTTTCTTGAAAAAGGTGGAGCCGGGGATTGTGATCGATGACTTGACATTTTATGAGCTGAATAAACATACCTCACCGGAACAAGTAGCTGGTTATCTGGCTCCTTTGGCGAAAGGCGAGAGTGTAGGCGTGATCTCGGAGGCGGGCTGTCCGGCGATCGCTGATCCGGGCGCTGACGTAGTGGCTATCGCCCAACGGAAGGATTATCCGGTGGTACCGTTGGTAGGGCCTTCGTCTATCTTGATGTCGGTGATGGGATCGGGCTTTAACGGACAGAGTTTCGCTTTTCACGGTTATCTGCCGATTGATGCTTCCGAGCGAACGAATACAATCAAGAAATTGGAGGGAAGGATCTATTCCGAGCATCAGACGCAATTGTTTATCGAGACTCCTTACCGGAATAATAAACTGGCCGAGGAGTTGATCCGTACGTGCCGTCCGTCTACGAAACTGTGTATCGCCTCGAATATAACCTGTGAGGATGAGTATATCCACACTCGCCCGGTCAAGGAATGGGCGGGTAAAGTTCCCGATCTGAGCAAGAAGCCTACTATTTTCCTAATCTATAAATAAGAGGATTGATATGAGTTATCAAGCGCACGAGACAGCGGTAATCGATGCCGGTTGTGAGATCGGGGAAGGAACCCATATCTGGCATTTTTCCCATATCATGACGGGATGCGTGATTGGCAGGGCGTGTAATATCGGCCAGAATGTAGTCGTATCGCCGGGCGTGGTCTTAGGGAATAACGTGAAGGTACAGAACAATGTGTCTATTTATACGGGGGTGATTTGCGAGGATGATGTGTTCTTGGGGCCTAGTTGCGTGTTTACAAATGTAACCAATCCGCGTAGCGCTGTCTCTCGGAAAGACCAGTATAAGGAGACGGTGATTGGCAAGGGGGCCTCGATCGGAGCTAACGCTACGATTATTTGTGGACATACGGTCGGGCGGTATGCCATGATCGGTGCCGGGGCGGTGGTAACGAAGGATGTTCCGGCTTATGCGCTGGTTGTAGGAAATCCATCGCGGCAGATCGGTTGGGTAAGCGAGTACGGCCATCGCCTTGTATTTGACTCCGAAGGATTCGCCACCTGTCCGGAAAGCGGCCAACGTTACCGCCTATACAATCACCAAGTTGTAGAGACGGGGCGTGCCCCGTCTCCCACAGACTGATCGTATCTTAAATTACTATTTTGCAGGGATGAGACGGGGCACGCCCCGTCTCTACAATACAGACAATATTAATATTCTATACAAACATGAAAACATCTTTTTTCAAGCAAGGGTTCTTAGCGATAGGGATAGCCTGTTGCATGCAGCTTTCCGCCGTAGAGAATCCTGTAGACTACGTGAATACGTTAGTCGGTACCCAATCCAAGTACGAATTATCTACCGGAAATACCTATCCGGCCACGGCTATGCCTTGGGGTATGAACTTCTGGACTCCCCAGACCGGCGAGATGGGCAACGGCTGGACCTATCGTTACGACGCGGATAAGATCCGGGGGTTCAAGCAAACCCATCAACCGAGCCCGTGGATGAACGATTACGGGCAGTTCTCCATTATGCCTACTACCGAAGGCTTGGTCTTCGACGAGGAGAAACGGGCTAGCTGGTTCTCTCACAAAGGGGAAGTGGCTACACCTTATTATTATAAGGTCTATCTAGCCGATCATGACGTGACTACCGAGTTGGTTCCGACGGAACGTGCGGCTAAGTTCCGCTTTACATTCCCGGAAACCAAGAAAGCGTATATCGTCATCGACGCTTTCGATAAAGGCTCTTATATAAAGGTATTGCCTGCGGAACGTAAGATCATCGGTTATTCCACGAAGAACACGGGCGGTGTTCCCCGTAACTTCAAGAATTATTTCGTGATCCAATTCGATAAGCCATTCACGTTCTCCTCTACGGTTAAGAACGGGGCGATCCAGTTGGATGAGTCGGAGGTGAAGACAAACCATGCCGGCGCTATCATCGGTTTTGAGACAAAGGCCGGCGAGGTGGTGCATGCCAATGTGGCTTCTTCTTTCATCAGCACTGAGCAGGCCGAGTTAAACTTGCGTGAGGTGGGAGATACTGGTTTCGATCAGCTAGTGACCAAAGGGAAGGAAATCTGGAACCGGGAATTAGGTAAGATCGAGGTAGAGGATACGAACATCGATAACTTGCGTACTTTCTATTCTTGCTTGTATCGTTCCTTGCTTTTCCCTCGTAGCTTCTATGAGATCGATGCCAAAGGGCAAGTCATGCATTATAGCCCTTATAACGGTGAGGTCTTGCCGGGCTATATGTTTACCGATACCGGTTTCTGGGATACGTTCCGTTGTCTTTTCCCCTTCTTGAACCTGATGTATCCGGAGATGAACCAAAAGATGCAGGAAGGTTTGGTGAACGCTTATAAAGAGAGCGGTTTCTTGCCGGAATGGGCAAGTCCGGGCCACCGGGATTGCATGGTCGGCAATAACTCCGCTTCCGTGGTAGCCGACGCTTATATCAAAGGCTTGAGAGGATACGATATCGAGACGCTTTGGGAAGCTTTGAAGCATGACGCGAATAGCCAACTGCCGAGAACGGCTTCCGGTCGTGTCGCTTACGAGGAGTATAATAAACTGGGTTATGTACCGAATAATATCGGTATCGGACAAAACGTAGCTCGTACCTTGGAATATGCTTATAATGACTGGACAATTTATGCGTTAGGAAAGAAACTAGGCAAGCCGGCAAGCGAGATCGATATCTTCAAGCAACGGGCTAACAACTATAAGAATGTGTACGACCCAAAATATAAGTTGATGGTCGGACGCTCTGATAAGGGCGAGTTCAACCCTTCTTTTAAAGGTACGGACTGGAGCCGTGATTTCTGCGAGGGTAATAGCTGGCATTGGAGTTTCTGTGTTTTCCACGACCCGCAAGGTCTTATCGACTTAATGGGAGGAAAGAAGGAATTCAACCACATGATGGATTCCGTCTTCAAGATGCCTAGTCGTTTGGGTATGGATAGCCGCGGTATGATCCATGAGATGCGTGAGATGCAAGTAATGAATATGGGACAATACGCCCACGGAAACCAACCCATCCAGCATATGGTATATCTATACAACTATTCCGGCGAGCCTTGGAAAGCCCAATACTGGGTGCGCGAGATCATGCACAAACTTTATACCGCTGAGGCGGATGGCTATTGCGGCGATGAGGATAACGGACAGACTTCCGCATGGTATGTGTTCTCTGCCTTAGGCTTCTATACCGTATGTCCGGGCACCGACCAATATGTATTAGGTACTCCTCTGTTCAAATCCGTAAAACTCCATCTGGATAACGGAAAGCAGGTGTTGATCCAAGCGGACAAGGCTGATCGGGAGAACCGTTACATCAAGGGTATGAAAGTAAACGGCAAGACATACACCCGCAATTTCTTGACACATGAGCAGTTGCTAGGTGGCGCAAAAATTCAATACCAAATGAGCGATACCCCTAATAAACAGCGAGGTACGCAGGATAGTGATCGCCCCTATTCATTCTCTTTGGAATAAGAAAACCATGATGCCCATTGTAAGCCTGTTACAATAGGCATTCTAAGCACCTTACGATGCCCATTGTGAAGACCTTACGATGGGCATTGTTATTTTATGTGAATTCCGGTTTGAAATAATGATGGAGAGAGTTGCGTTTTACCTTAGGGTTGTTACCTTTGCGATGACTAATCAGTTTTTCTATCCTCTTTGTTTATCCTTTTAATTTAGATGTATGGCAAACTCAAAAGAGATGACGAGGGGTGCTGTATTCCCTCTTCTATTCAGTTTCACGATGCCATTGTTATTAGGGAATCTGCTTCAGCAGACTTATTCTTTGATCGATGCCGCTATCGTAGGTAAATTTCTAGGTATAAATTCGCTGGCTGCCGTAGGAGCCAGTACCTCGGTGATTTTCTTGATTCTGGGATTCTGTAACGGATGTTGCGCCGGTTTTGGCATCCCGGTAGCTCAAAAGTTCGGGGCGAGGGATTATGCGACGATGCGCCGTTACGTGGCGGTGGGGTTGCAATTGGCTACGGTGATGTCCGTGGTGATCGCCGCTGTCTCCGGTTTCTATTGCCGGGATATCTTGCGGGGGATGCAGACACCCGGGAATATCTTCGATGGGGCCTATGATTATTTGTTTGTTACTTTTATCGGTATTCCTTGTACATTCTTCTATAATTTGTTGGCAAGTATCATGCGGGCTTTGGGAGATAGCAAGACTCCATTCTGGTTCTTGCTGTTCTCTACGGTCTTGAATGTTTTCTTGGATTTATTCTGCATCTTGGTGCTAGGATGGGGCGTGATGGGAGCGGCTATCGCTACGGTTTTCTCGCAAGGGCTTTCCGCCATTCTATGTTATTTATATATGCTTCGGAAATTTCCGATCTTACGGGCTACTTCTTCCGAGGATCGAAGGTTTCATGCCGGGCTGGCCCGTACCTTATTGGCGATGGGGGTTCCGATGGGATTGCAATTTTCTATTACCGCTATTGGCAGTATCATGTTGCAGAGCGCCAATAACGCCTTGGGCACGGCCTGTGTCGCTGCCTTTACTTCCGCCGCCCGTATCAAGATGTTCTTCATTTGCGCTTTTGAGAGTTTGGGTATCGCCATGGCTACGTATTGCGGACAGAATTATGGGGCGGGAAAGCCAGAGCGTATTTTGCAGGGAATTAAAGTGAGTTCGTTGATGATGCTTACGTATGCCGCCGCTACATGGATGATCTTGATGCTGGGGTCTCGTTGGCTGGCCTTGTTGTTTGTGGCTCCATCTGAGGTCGAGATACTGGACTATACGGAGCAGTTTTTGCATATTTCTTGCTGGTTCTTCCCGGCTGTCGGGCTACTGTGTATCTTGCGTTACGCGATACAAGGGGTAGGTTTTAGCAACCTTGCGATGCTCTCGGGTGTTTCAGAGATGATCGCACGTGTCTTGGTGAGCTTGTATGCGGTTCCCGCTTTTGGGTTCTTGGGCGTTTGCTTCGGTGATCCGTTGGCTTGGGTTGCCGCTGACTTATTCTTGATACCTGCGTTTTTGTATGTTTATAAAAAGATAAAGAAAAGATTAGATGATGAGAAAGTATCGGTGTCCGCAGTGTGATATCCCTTCTATGTATGTAAAGAATGCGGCAGGGGAACGTCTTTTAGTGTATGTTCACGAGAATGGGGAGGTCGTTCCCAAAGATCCCACTACGGATCTGTCCGGATTTGACTTGACAGAGGTATTTTGCCTAGGATGCTCATGGCATGGAGCGCCTAGGAAATGCCGGTGATTTTAATGGGTGGCAAGTTCTTATAAGTCTTCTTTGGGTAATTCTCTGATCACTCTACATGGGTTACCGACGGCCACGCTATAGGTGGGAATGGATTTTGTCACTACACTGCCTGCCCCGATCACGCTGTTCCTCCCGATCGTGATGCCGGGTAAGACGATCGTTCCACCACCAATCCAAACATTGTCTTCAATGGTGATGGGGAGGGCTTTTGTCCTGAAAAATAAATCCCCCGATCGTTCGTCCCAATCATTCACGAAGCGTTCGTTCGCATTTATCGGGTGCGTAGCCGTATATAATTGTACGTTGGGGGCGATGAGGACGTTATTTCCTATTTTGATAATATTATCGTCTAAAAACGTACAGTTCATATTGATAATGACCTTGTCACCAATAAAGATGTGCTTCCCGCATTCGCAATGGAAATTTATATCAATGCTGGAATACTTGCCAATGCTTCCTAGCATTTGGCGTAAGAGGGCATCTCTTGTAGCGCTGTCGGTTATATTGGTTGCGTTCAAACGAGCGAGTAGGTTTTTCGTCTGGACGATCATTTGCAGGACTTCTTGATCCAGATGGTTGCAATACTCGCCCGCCAAGAACTTTTGATAATTTGTTTCCATAATGATTACAGGGATTTGATACGGTTATTTACATATGTTGAAGTTGTATATAGAAGACGATGAAAAAGGCGATAGTCGCAATCAGGGCGATAGAAGAATATAGACGGAAAGGCTTATCTTGTTTATAGACTCCATAGGCTAGTCCTATCAAGGCGCACAGTAGTATACCAGTAGGGATGCCGAAGAAGCCTAAAACAATGACGCTAATAAGCATTACCCATCCCATGGCTATTAATATTTTACTTCTGATAGTTCTCATCTTTAGTATCTGTTTAGTTATTGGATATAATAGACAATTTTAGTGTTGAGAAAATGGAATCTTGGCACGTATCTCTATCCTCTCGAAAGTGATAGGATGCGTGAATGCTAGATATTCAGCGTGCAGATAGAGCCGTTCCGCCTTTCGTCCGTAAAGCTCGTCGCCAAGGATGGGGCAATGAAGACCTAGGGGATGGGCGGCGTGTACCCGTAGCTGGTGGGTACGTCCGGTTTGGGGATAAAAGGCGATAAGGGTTTTTCCGGAAGTCCGTTCCAATACCCGGTAGCGTGTAAAGGCAGGTTTCCCGAATTCTTCGCTTACGATTTGCCGGGGTCTGTCCAAAGGATCGGGACATAGCGGGAGACGGATCTCGCCCTCATCTTGGGGAACTTCGCCCTCTAATAAGGCGATATACCTTTTCTGGATGGTTCGGTTCTTGAATTGGGCTTGCAGGTTCTGATGCGCTTCTTTGGTCTTGGCGGCGAGTAGCAAGCCGGATGTCGCCATATCCAAGCGATGTACGATAATTGGGCCGGTGGCTTCCGGATAAAGGATCGATAGCCTTTGATAGACGGAGTCCACATCTCCCTTGCCGGGAACGGAGAGCATACCTTCCGGTTTATTGATGACCAACAAATAGTCGTCCTCATAAAGGATATCCAGCTTCGTCTCCCGGTGAGAGTCCGCCAATAACGGATTTTCATCTACCCGCAATCCCTGTAGCATATGATGGAGGATCGGCTCGCATTTTCCTTTGCAAGCCGGATAATAATATCCATGGTGCCGGATCTCCGTCTTGGGAGAATCGCCCCACCAGAATTCAGCCATGGCGATCGGTTCCAACTGATGCTGGTAGGCGTATTGCAAGAGTTTAGGGGCGGCGCACTCACCCGCTCCGGCAGGCGGCGCACCTTGGTAGGTAGGGGCGAACAGTTCGCATAAGTCCTTCACCTCGCCCCGGGCGTTCAGGATTCGGAATTGTTCGAACAACTTGCGTTGCAAGGCCGCCGACCGTCGCTTGCGTTCTTGCTTCAGTTGCTCGATCTCCTGCTCAAGCCGATCCACCTTGGCTTGATCCTCCTCCAGTATAGACCGCAATGATTTCTTGGTTAGCTTGTGAGCGGCTTTCATGTGTTGGCTCTCTTTAATAAGAAGTGTGGTCTCTTCTTCCGTGAGAGGGAACTGCCGAAGTCGGTCGCGCTCCTCTTTCCTCTTTTTCATCAAGTCTTTTGCGGCCTGTAATACGAAATCGCAGTATTCGATCGTGCTTTGTAACCTCGACCGTGCGTCTTCGAGAGCTGGAGAGGCTTGCAGGGTTCGGATACGGGCATTGATCTCATTGATCCGCTCCTCCTCTTGCCGGAAGAAACCATCCGGTTGTAATAGGTCATAGATCGGGGGGACGAAGAAAGGATGTACATTCTTCCCCGCTAGGTTACCGGAGAACGCGGCCAGATAGCCGACCTCTCCGGCGGGAGTACGAACCACCAATACGCCGAACATTTTTCCGGTTTGTAACTCTTCCCGCCATTCGGTTCGTTCTTTCAGGTATGCCTGCGTCTCCTCAGCCGCTATTACGCATAGAGGATGCGGTGTATAGTGAAAAGGATACGTGAATCGTTCCGGTAAGGGGATCGATTGTATCGGTTGGGCAAACGTGTGAAACTTAGATTCCATCATTCATTTTTTAATAGACAATAAGCATAAACGGCCGGTGCCGTAGGATCTCCCTCTTGATACAATCCCGGACGGGAGATACGATCCCATTGGATCAACGACCGGGTCTCTTTCGCGGAGAGAGCTTCGCCGACGATCTCGTTCCATGCTTGTCCGTCCTTACTCCAGTAGAACGTGCTATGCGTACCGTTGGTCACTTTCATCCGTAGATATAAAGGCGAGGCGGGAAGAGGAAGATCGGCCAATTGATGTTCTTTCCCCTCTAGGATATATTTCAATATCAAACGGTCTCCAGCGCATCCGCAGGTGATTAGGTTATTTGCGTCTCCGTACATCGTGATTCCTTTCCAACTGTCATTCCGGTTTACGATCGCTGTTTCTAACGTGTAATCCGGGGAGGTTGGGCGTAAACAAAGTGCCGCTCCGGTCTTTACGCCGGGTTTCGGTGTTCCGGATAGAGATAGTTTACCGTTCTTGATCTCGGTCTTGACATCCGTGTAAGGATAGTTCCAACTCCATTCGGGACGCAAGGTAGCACCGGTGAAATCATCCGAGAAATCGAATACCGGCACTTGTGCGGACTCGGCAAATGGCATGGGTTGCGTGCGGCTCGCATATTCCCCGGTTACGAAGTGAGGCCAATGATCCTCGCCCATTCTCACCTCTTGCAGATAAGGTTGGCGACCTTGGTAGAAGCCGCTTCCCGGCTGGTAAGCGTGGCATAGGTAATACATGCGTCCGTCCGGTGTTGTCGTAATCGTTCCGTGACCGATGGAGAGAACCTCCTTGCTTCCGTGCAAGATCGGGTTTCCTTGGTATTTCTCGTAAGGACCTTCCAGCTTTTTCGAGCGAGCCATGGATACGGCGTAATCGCTCTGCGGGCCGCAACAGCCTCTCACGGAGTAGATGATATAGTAATATCCGTCTTTCTTGAACCAATGCTGACCTTCCATACCTTGACGCTCATCGTCACGCAGCAGGCTGAAAGGCTTTCCGTCTAGGCGAAGCCCATCGTCCGTCAACTTACAGGCCAATAACTCTATGGGTTGGTTATCCAATCCATAAGCCTTCCAACTGATGTAAAGTTTGCCTTTGTCCTCCAAGATAAATGCGTCTATCGCTTCCTTCCCAAACTCTACCACCGGGCCGTAATCCTTGAACTTGCCCGTAGGTGAATCCGCCACGGCGACACCGATGCACGAGATGTTATCCGATTGCTTCCGGGCCGTATAATAGACATATACCTTCCCTTTATGCTGATACCATTCCGGAGCCCAGAATGAGGATTTAGTCCATTCCGGCTTCTCGTCGAATACATGTCCGGTTTGCTGCCAGTTCACCAAATCGGTAGAGGTGAAAACCGGATAATAGGGGGCCCATTCCGAGGAGGTGCCGGTGATATAGTAAGTCTGATCGATCCGAATAATGGAAGGATCGGCTACGTCACCGTGGATCACGGGATTGGTAAAATAGGATTCTTGTTGCGCTAGTCCTGTGGCCAAGGAGGCGGCACAGAAGAATAGTGTGAAAATCTTTCTCATGTTTTATCGTATTTTTTTTAAGATGTTCTTACGTACGGTTCGCAAAGAGATTTGTAGTAAATCGGGTTCCGCCAGATCGAGTAGTGTCTTATATTCCTGTAATAGCTCTGGAATGGGACGGCATAACTCATATCCCAGTTTCATGCAAAGCGTTTGCACACCGGGTAATTCCTTCGCTGAAAGCATCCGGTCCAGGCAGAAGTTCAGGAAATCTACCCGTGGGGGATTCGTCTGGGGTTGTCGTACAAGCAAGTTCAAGAGAATGCGTCGCTTTCCGGAGTGCTCACAGTTAAGCACCTCATTTATCAGCTCATCCTGTTTATCATATAGCCATTCGTTTTCCTTGGTCGAGAAATGGCTACAGACCCATAACGCTTGATAACTAACGGCATCATCCGGATCGAATATCAGATCGTATAGCTCTGCTTTCCGTTCTTGGTTCCCTTGTACATAAAATAATATCTCATGGATATCCTCTATATGACAGCGGCTTGATAGTCTCTCTTTTAGGTCCATTCTCAATCTTTGTTGTTGTCTCTTTATCTTTTCTGCCGTAAAGTTATAGTCTTTTTAGCAAAGTTTCCTTAGTTCGCTTACTTTTGTGCCCCATTGATAAAAGAATGGATAGATATGCGATATATGAATTTATTAAATGATTTAACAATTGATTGTAAAAATAACGGAGGGTGTTACCGAGTAAAGGATCAGTTGAAGAAGGTTAAGTATTTATTAAAATAGTATCTTTGCTCCACAAGAAACAGTCTTGGGGCGAATGGTGACGGTTGGCTTGCGTTGTGATTTGTTTTTAAATTAGTATCTTTGATCCATTGGAAACAGCCACACGCTGGCCGTTCACATAACCCGTGTCGTTGTGGTTTGCTTTCAAATTAGTATCTTTGATCCATTGGAAACAGCGATTAAGACCGATCCTAAGCTCGTTAGCGGTTGTGATTTGCTTTCAAATTTCTATCTTTGATCCATTGGAAACAGCTTCGATGATTTGATTATTACCATACACGAGGTTGTGATTTGCTTTCAAATTAGTATCTTTGATCCATTGGAAACAGCACGAGCTTGGTGACTTGATAAAGGATTGAGTTGTGATTTGCTTTCAAATTAGTATCTTTGATCCATTGGAAACAGCACCATTTACATATACAGGTGTGCCAGTCTTGTTGTGATTTGCTTTCAAATTAGTATCTTTGATCCATTGGAAACAGCATCCGTCTTTTGTCATGTTGGATGAAGCCCGTTGTGATTTGCTTTCAAATTAGTATCTTTGATCCATTGGAAACAGCGGTAAAGGAACCTGTATATGTTCCGGTACGTTGTGATTTGCTTTCAAATTAGTATCTTTGATCCATTGGAAACAGCCATCCACGTGTATTAACTTTATGATATCCTGTTGTGATTTGCTTTCAAATTAGTATCTTTGATCCATTGGAAACAGCTTTAAAGAGGAAAGTAGGTTTGAAACCATGTTGTGATTTGCTTTCAAATTAGTATCTTTGATCCATTGGAAACAGCTTAATCTGTATTATATGCTGTATATCAACTAGATGATAGAATGGTTAGAAAATAAAAAAGAAAAGTTTCCAATGTAATAAATCCCGTTTTATGACGGGATTTATTATTTCTAGAAAAGCTCTAATTGTTGGCCGGGTGTATTAGGAGGTTGTACTTTTTTCCCATAGAACAACTCAATATTCCCAAATTGTTTGTCTGTAATGCACATTATTCCTATTTGCCCGTGTTCTGGTAAAAATGATTTTACTCGTTTTATGTGTACTTCTGCATTTTCTTGGCTGGCGCAATGTCGCACATAAATAGAGAACTGAAACATGGTAAAGCCATCACGCTGCAGATTCTTACGGAAATCACTATAAGCTTTCTTTTCTTTTTTTGTTTCCGTAGGTAAGTCAAATAATACCAACACCCACATAATACGATATTCGCTAAATCGATCCATGATTATTACCGTTCTGGATACACGATTCTTCGTTGCTCTCCACTGAAACATTTGTAAAGAGAGGCTGTTGTTTGAGCGACAGCGATCATTAACGGACTTCGTTTACCTCCAATCTTAACTTCTAATGTAGGAATAGAAAGAAGTGATGCTTTCCATTCTCTTGTTAATATTTCGGGTGATATACCCTTTGTTCTTATTAAACCAAATACAAGCTCATCAACATAAGGTCTATAAGGTTCCATGATGTCATCAGCTAAACAATAAGCATTATATCGGTTATGGTGATGAATACCCAATGTGGGTAACATACCACTTGTGACTAGTCCACGTGCAACAATAGCACGAAGGATAGCATAACCATAATTTAATAAATTATTAGGAGGTATACCTTCCCGATCTCTTGTAAAACCTTCTATGTGTCCGAACAGATACTTCCAATAATAAGCAGCTGCACGTCCTTCCAAATTGTCAGGATCTCCACTACGTACATCATTGGCCCATATCCGCATACATTTTATTTCTTCGTTTTTACAAGAGCATAATACTGATGCTTGATTGTTGATTTTCGCTTGAATAGTCTGTTGCCAAAGTTGTTTCTTTAAAGGTAAGGAAGCGTCTAATTGATCTCGAAAGCGCTCATTTTGTGTCGTGTTTCCATAAAGCGGAAGCATGAGGCCTACTGGCATACTTCGTCCATCACATGTAATAACTGCGCAATTATTCTCTAGTAATGCTTCCAATACACCCTGGGTAATAGTAATTTGTTTGTTGTCAAGAACTATCACTGCAATATCTTCAATTGGTTTAGTAATTTCTGATTGTCGTTTGAAGCTTTCGGGCACAGTATCATTCTTTACTATCTCCGGTAACTTAATAACTAATTGCTGGTTACGAAGTGACAGGTAAGCTGGATTACCAAAATAAAATGTTTTCTTAATCATAGGATAAAATCTAATTAGTTAGTATACATAAACCTACTTGAATTATATTTCCTAATCTATCAACTTTAATGGGAAAACATATTTCTTTAACCATTTCACCTGTTATAGCTTTTTGATTTTTAGATTGAGGACTACCAATACCATATTCATTCTGAATGCAATTTTCACCATTACAATAGATTTCTGCAGTAGCTTTAGGTAAAGCAAAAATCAAATTGGCTGTTGAAGCTGGGATGAAATTAGCGGTAATGCCACTTGAGTCAACCATTTTGTATATTCGATCCCTATCTATCGGCATTACGACTTCCCCCTTATTAATCTCCTCCTGTGTCGGTACATATACCAGATCATTAGGAGAGAGTATATATTTAGGTAGATTACCATTCTCATCTTCAGGAGCCGAGGAAAGTCCCTGCTTTTGGCGTTCGATCACTACATTTAAGGGAATCGTGCTATAACTTCTTTTACGGATTACTTTTTTCGTATCCTTATCAATCTCTTCTGTTTCATAGATAGCAAAGAACAGGTTGGTTCCTTTTGCTGCCTCTACAAATTTAGTTCGCTTATTCCCTTTTTGTCCTACAGTAAACTTTTCAGCTTTTTCGTAGACACGCACTTTATAAATGGGCTGATGCTTTTTTCCTTTATTCAATATAAGAATATTACGGTTCATTTCATCAATACCATCTGGAGAGAATGCCAATGTGGGATCATTGTCTTTAGTTTCCAAATGTCGAAGCATAATTTGTTGGATACCTGTATCTGTAATGCTTTCCTTTATCTTCTTTTTGTCGAAACTAGTATCTATAGGCTTCCGCACCGCAAAATAGCGGTCTTTCGTCTCTTTTGTAAAGTAATAGACTTTGATTTTTGGTGGATTAATATCTTGCCAAGTATCTTTATTTTCCTCGAAATAGTTCTTTATTCTTTTAGTGTCATAGCCTAACTCGAGCATAGCGAGTATTTTCTTCTTCAAGTCCATTTCTACTATTGCCTGTGGTTTCTTTAAGGCCTCATTAAATGATACGGTTTTTATCATACGCAAATTTACTTCTCCGTGAACCGTTTCCTTATGCATTGATTTACGGATAGCCCAACTATCCCCTTTTGATTGGTTGGAGACTATCTTCTTTCCATTTTCATAATGCTGATAGTGGTTTGTTGTCTTGTTGATCACACGCAAATTTTGCTTAAAGCTAACCGTTATTTTCTGCAAAGCTGTCAATGTATCTTGAGTGAATGTTTCCCAAGGCTTGTCAATAACCCATTTGTAATTACCGTTATTATCAGTCTTGTCCTTGTGACATAATAGGGTTTGCAAATCTCGCCGTGTTATCTTTGTGTTTTTACTAGCCGACACATTATTGAGATAGTTCACGATGTTACGATTTGCGCATGCAATGATAATGGCATCCATCGCATGATGGCGGTGATCAATACGTTTTTTATTGAATCCCTTTTGTAACTCTAAGGGCATGGAGGGGATCATTGTATTATTGGTATTGATAGAAGTGAAACGGGTACTTTCAGTCAGTTCATTCAACCGAATGAAACGAGGAAGTACAATCTTATTCCAAACATCGTTGATGCCCCAATCCTTTTTTAATCGATCGGTAATACCTCCTGTACAAGGAATGACATTCTTGGAGATAGCCTCTTGCTCGTTTTCTTCACGCACTATATTAGAAAGCAGAGATTTTACTACTTTACTAATATAGCGGCTGTCGTTGAGTTGCCGTTCTATAAATTGATCTGGAATATCTTCCATGAGTAACTTTTTCATTTTACTTCTGTTATGTGAATAAGATTCATGCACAAGTTTTTCATAGGCTTCCACGGAAAGTACCTCAACAGGCTTGTCAAAAGCTAATTCCACCTTTTCTACATGATGGTTTTTAATAAACTCATAGCCGAGGCTCCTATCCTTCAATTTATTTATCTCAGATTCACAGATCACCTTGTTGCTAAGTGAATCATCGAAATAACGTGATTGAGGAATAATATGTTCTATTTCATAAGCAGGAGTGAATAATTTACTTAATGGTATCATTTCGCCTGTATAAGGTGAACGATATTTTTGCTCCAACCATAGTTTGTAACGTAGTATTTCCGAGCGTGTTGGACGTTTTAGAGTATCTGTTTGGTTGAATTTTCCTAATATAATTCCTATATCTTCCGGTAATTCTAATATACTATTTAGTACGCCTTCTTCATAAATACGCAATAAATCCTGCTGGCTGGGGGAATATGGACGTACATTCTCTATTCCAAATTCCGGATTCAAAAATTCAGTCAATAGTGCTTTTATGCGTAAATTGGTATTCTCGTTCTTTATCATTTGTTGTGACATCCGGGCACGCTTGTCCGCCGGATTTTTCATTTCCCGTCCTAATTCAATATGTATCTCATCGATATGGCCTACTTGTTGCCAAATATCTCGTACGGTACGCAAGGTTTCCGTTATCACTTGCTCCACGATTGGGTTGCGTAACGAATGTTGTTTAAACGATTTTAAATAGAGATCTATATCCTTGGGAGTCTTCCATTTAACTATATCCTTGACTTCGGAGTGACGATCGTAAACTAGATAACAAGCTAACCATAAAGGCAAAGCTCGAAAATGGGTAATATCAGTTAGGTTAATAGCTTTTTGTCTAACTCTCTCACGAATGTTCTCGTCATACTCTCCATCTATAATTTTATTAATTCGTATTCTTGTCCCATTATCTATGTTTTCGATACTCCAATATTTACCCATTCGCATCAATGGAAGCAATTTCTTTATCGCCTTAGCCGAGTAAGAGCCATATTCCTTCTTGAAAGGAGGGAAATTCTTGAATTGTTCAATAAACTCTTCGCTTAGGTTATTCTTATTGGCAAAAGAGTGTAAGGCTTTTTCTATTTCTTGTTTATCTTCTATGGAATATAATATATGCCATAATGTCTCTTCCTTTTCCTTAGAAAGAAAAGCTTTTGGGATATGCGCTTTTCCTAAACGAGCTATTATTTGTGCATGGGTTTCATTACAGGGATAAGGTTTATCTTCCACATAATTCCAACGATAGTTTGAAGTTGTTTTCTTAAAGCCGAATGGCGGGTATTTAAAAAAGGCTTTTTGATCGATTTCTTTCTTTTCATTCAGCCACTCAAATAAAGTGACATAATCAGCCTCGGTAGGGAGTAATTCTTGTGTTACGTCAACATCCGTTTCCTTCCTGTAGATACGTAGGTTTACAATAAATTGCCAAAGGCGAAATTCTTGATAGAGAGGATGAGACTTGGCTATACATTTAATGGATGCATGTTTGATTTCTCCACTCTCTTTATCAATATACCTATTTTCCTCATAGGGACAATTGTCGATCAATGATTTCTTGCTCTTCAGTGGACGTTGATAGAAAATGATATCTTCTATAAATAAATGACAGAAATCTCGTGTGGAAATACTATTCCTACGTGGTTCGTTATTGGGATAAAGCTCATTAAGGCAAGCAATATATAACTGTTTATCTCGTAATTCCTCATGAAATTCACTTTGGGTCTTTAGTATTTGATAGAGTTCGTTTTTATAGTATTTACGTTCGATAGTACGTACTAGCTTCCCACGTATTTTCTGGTCTGGTTTTTGCAGAAGTGTATCATAAATATAAGCGCCGACAGTCATCTTGATCTTGTCGATATCTGCTTCCGTCTTCTTTTTAATTAATGTCCAATCATCATCTTTTGGCGCACGGAAAGAACGCTTTATATTTCCTTCCTTATCTTTCTTAGGACTACCATCAGCCTCTAGATCAGTGGTGACTATAAATTCTTTAGTTTTACCTTCCCAATCCAATGGTATATTACTTGTGCGCCGGTAAATCATCCCATTCTCCAAATGTACGTTATACCAGGTGTCCTTGCCTTTTCTCTCTCCCGAGTCTTCGACTTTTTCTACTTTCAATGAATAATATTCTACTAGTTTATTTGGAGTTTCCTCCTCTTCACCTCGAAGTTGATAGTATCCTCGTTTCTGATTAAAGTTCAAAAGAATCCAAGCGAGTTCCTCTTTTGATATTTTTTGTGTTAATGCTTTCTTTCTAAGGTAATAGATCGTCCAATCGTAGGGTACTTTTTTGTTGTTTGCGATAAGTATGGGATGATGTTCGGTAAAATTGGCCAACATCTCTTTAAAAGACTCCTGAAAGATAAATTTGTAAGAACCTGTATCGTCTTTTACCCAAGGTAATTTACATTCTATGTCATTTAAGAATTTGCCATAGCGATTGAGAGAATCGGAATAATGCTTTGGTAAAAAGCCGAGTAAATCGAGAATTCTATGCAGGCGCTCACGTCTTAATAGATGGCGTTCACGCAATCTACGTATACCACGATAGCTTGTTCGATCCGCAGTTTGTGAGATAGAATTTCCCTTATCGAAATTTCCTAAAATGGCTGCGTCCATAGGTATAATACGACTGCCACAAGCTTCTATACCATATAAGTGTTCTTTATTATATTCATCTATATAAGCATTGATTAATGCCCATCCTATACTATTTGTACCTAAATCTAATCCTACTATTTTTTTCATGACTAGTATTGTGTTAACGATTTTTTCAAAGATAAAATAAATTATCAAGAAATACTTGCTTTATAAATATATTCTTTATTTCTTTGCTATACTAATTTGAAGCAAATCACAATAAGGATTATTCCGTTGTGAAAACATTTAGGTTCTAGCCCATCGTCCTTTATCGGTGGGCTTTTTTTATGTGTAACTAGTCCTGTTTTTTGATAAGAATGCCTTCGTTAGGCTACGCATATAGTCATGATAGGCTACACGATTACCTTAAATTTTTAAGGAAGTGTAGCTTGAAGATGAAGTATCGGGAATGGCTTGTTGGAGGAATCTGTCTCGTCTCTTCCTATCACTTGGAATCCCAGATGCTGATAGAAATGAAGTGCGGTTGTGTTTTGCTCATTTACGTCGACTTTTCGGATGGGTGTCTCTTGCAAGGCGAATTGGATAAGTCGTTTACCTAATCCTTTGCCTTGCTCTTCCGGATGTACGAAAAGCATCTCGATAAGCTCATCGCTTAAGCCCATGAAGGCGGCGATCTTTCCTCGCTCATTTCGGATGATATAAAGTTCTACCAATGGGAAATATCCGGGAACAAGTTCTTTATAAAATAAGATATCCTCTTCTTTTAGGAAATGATGGGTACTACGTACGGACGCTTCCCAAAGCAGAAGAAGCTCATTGAAGTCCTCGAAGGAGGGACGGGTTATCGTTCGCTTCATCGGGGTGTACTTCATCCCATGTGTAGTTTGTTCTTCGCAGATTGGTTCGAACCCGAATTTCCGGTAGATTGGGATTGCATAGGAAGAGGAGTTGACTGTCATTTCCGAGACTGGCTTATCTTGGATAGCGGCCTCGAATAATCGTTTGCCGATACCTTTTCCATGATACATAGGCGTGATGAAGAATAAGGAGATATGCTTTCCTTCATTTTTTGTCGCGATTAGACCTATTAATGACTCACCCTCGAATGCTCCGTAAATGGTTAGCTCATTTACCAGATCCTTATTGTAAATGAAACTCTTGAAGGTTTTCAATCCCTCTTCGTCGAAGTCATTCTTGCCACATTGGATGAACACGTCCAAAGACAAGGTTAATGCCTTATCGTATTCGTTTACCTGTAATTGTCTTATTTGCATAAATGGATTATAAGTCTTTGTTCCCAACTAATTTCTCATCCGCTACGATCTCAAAATGATGCGCATCGATGAATCGTCCGTTTTTGTAACAAGCTTTTCGGAAGATGCCAGTCTTCTTGAATCCCACTTTCTCTAATACCCGCATGGATGCCAGATTATATTCATACACCGTGGCGAATATACGAATAACCTCCGTATGCTCAAAATAATACTGGATCGCATCGGCTAACGCTTCAGAGGTAATCCCTTGGTTCCAATATCTCTCACTGATCCAATAACCGACTTCCGCATTGAAACGTTCCACATCCGTTCCTCTCACAAAACCTATATTGCCGATTGCCTCACCATGAACCACAATGCAGAAATCCGATATTTCAGTTTTTTCTCGTGCTTGGCTGATGAAGCAGCGGGCATTTTCTTTTGTATAAGGATGAGGCAATCCATCCCGACAGTTATCCCAGATCTTCTTGTTATTAAGGTGCAAGGTTAAGGATTCCGTATCTTGACCTTCCCAACTCCTGAGCGTATATAAATCTTTTGTTACTACTATCATAAACTATTGTTTTTGTTTGAAAAGGAATGATGGTCAAGATAATAGCACAAATGATCCTCTATTTGTCCAGTATGCATTAGCTCTGCTTGATGAAGCCGTCCTTCGTATACGAATCCATTCTTCTCTAATACACGTTGTGAGCGTTGATTGTGAGGATAACAATTTGCCGTGATCAAATGTAAATCCATTTGAGTAAATCCGTAATTCAATACGGATTGCACTGCTTCTGTCATGAAGCCTTGTCCCCAACACTCTTCTTTTAGCCAATAACCCAGCATGCGAGCATGTGGGTTTTCTCTTTTGGGATCAGGAATGATGCCAATGGAGCCAATGACTTGTTGAGTCTCTTTTGATACGATAGCCCAAACCCCTTCTTTTCCGATAAATATGGTATTTAGTACATCAATAGTCTCTTCGATCGTTTCGAGAGGTTTCCATCCTGCGTTATTGCCTAGGTTTGGATTCTTACAGCTCTCAAAAACATCAGGAGCATCGCTTTCGCTGAAAGGACGGAGCACAAGACGGTTGGTTTCTATATTCGATGTTTGTGTCATATACGGATGTTTATTTAGTCGAGATAGATCATTTTCTTGGTCATCCCACCGTCAATCGTAATATTCTCGCCATTAATGAAATCGTTTTCCTCTTGACAAAGAAATAAGCACATACGGGCGATATCCTCCGGCTTTCCCACCCTTCCGGACGGATGTTGAGCATGATCCTCCGGGCGAAGCTGGTCGTAATTGTTATTCTGTATCCAACCGGGAGCGATAGAGTTTACCGTGATATGCCATTCCGAGAGCGATAAGGCCAACGCATGTGTCAAAGAATAGATACCTCCTTTAGAGGCGGCATATCCCTCGCTACCGGGTTCACTCATCAAGTAACGGGTAGAGCAGATGTTGATAATCCTGCCGTATGGATTGGGGATATCGAGAGATTGCCGATGGAGCGCTAATTGGCGGGAGGTGATAAACGCCGGGCGTAAGTTTATGGATAGTATCTTGTCGAAATCCTCTACGCTTGTTTCCGTGATGGGAGAGAACTGACTGACACCTGCGTTGTTGATAATGATATCAATATCTCCCCACTCCTCGATGATCTTTCGCAGGCAATCTTCTAGTGCGGTTTTATCACTAACGTCCACGAGATGGAATTGTGTCCCGGTTTGTAGGGCAGTCTCTTTTCCTAAGGTCTCGTTCTTGTCGCAGAAGGCCACACGATGTCCGGCTCCTCTGAAAGCCCTTACAATCGCTTTCCCGATCCCCTCGGCTCCACCGGTGATGAAGACTCTTCTTGTTTTATGAAGTGTCTTCGTTGTATGCCCCGTTCTAGTGCCGGAAGTCTTCCGGGCTTGGTATTCTGCGTACTTATTTTCCAGATAATTGTCTGCCATGATTCAGTCACTATTAAATGAGGACAAATATAGTTGTTTTCTGTCGAACCGATTTCTTTTAGTCGATATTCTGTTTGGGATACTAAAATAGAACCGGAAATTGCCATCTAAATTGCTTGTGGATTTGTTTTAATAGAAAAGTATTGATTATGAGAATAGCGATCAGCGGGGCAAGCGGATATATCGGTCAGCATCTTTCATCTTTTTTAGAGGGAAAAGGATATGATGTTATCCCTTTAGGGCGGGATTTGTTTAAGGAAGATTGTTTTGATGAATTATGCCGATGCGTGGAATCCTGTGAAGTCGTCATTAATTTGGCGGGTGCTTCCATTAATAAACGTTGGACGGAGGCTTACAAACAAGAGTTGTATGATAGCCGTATTTGCGTGACCAGACAGTTGGTGCATGCCATAAACACGAGAAGCGTGAAACTTGAGTTGTTTATTTCGGCCTCCGCCGTAGGTTATTATCCGGCTTTCGGGGAATATGACGAGTATCATGATTGCCGGGGAATGGATTTTTTGGCCCGGTTGTGTGGGGCGTGGGAGGAGGAAGCGTCCGCATGCTCATCGGATGTGAGGCTTGTCATTACCCGTTTTGGTGTCGTATTGTCTGAGGATGGAGGGGCCTTGAAAGAGATGCTTCGTTTGCAACGCTTCTCACGGGTAAGTGTCGTGATCGGTAACGGGCAACAGCGTTTTCCATGGATCAGCCTGTTTGATCTATGCCGCTCTTTTGGGTATATCATACGGAATAGGCAGATGAGGGGTGTGGTAAATTTGGTTTCTCCAGACCTTATCACCCAAAAGCAGTTGGCTCATACGTTAGCGAGAGCGGATAAGATCCGTAGGATCATCCCTTTGCCTGAGTTCTTTTTTCGGCTGAAGTTTGGCGAGGGAGCGTCGTTCGTGACAAAAGGGCAAACCGTCCATCCCTCTAAATTACAGGAATCTGGGTTTACATACATTTATCCAACAATAGAGAAACTTATGAATATAACAGATCATCATACCGTACCGGAACTGGATATTAAACGGTATATGGGGCGATGGTATGAAATCGCCCGTTATGAGAATCATTTTGAGAGAGGCATGACGGATGTGACGGCCACGTATACGTTGCTTCCGGACGGAAAGATCCGTGTGGAGAACGAAGGATATAAAGGCGGCGTTCACAAGAAAGCCACCGGTCGTGCGAAACAACCGGACCCTAAAAATAATCCCGGAAAATTGAAAGTGGCTTTCTTCTTATGGTTCTATGCGGATTATTATATCTTAGAACTTGATGCGGATTATCAATATGCGGTGATAGGAAGCAGCACGGATAAATACCTCTGGATCTTGAGCCGTGAGAGGAACTTACCGGAGGCGGTTCGGGAAGATTTACTGGGGAAGATAACGGAACGTGGGTATGATATCTCTAAATTGATTTCATGAGCTGATGTATAAAGGGGTAAAGCCGTAGTGATTACGCCTTTGCCCCTTTTATTACTCATATTGGAAAACAATCTTAACAGAGGCGATCTGAGAGAGTTCCTTTTGCTCACATGATAGGCTTTACGATTTCAATTTTAAGGCCAAGCGCATCAATAATACGGAAAAATAAACCAACTCCCGGTTCTATGATTCCTTTTTCAATTCTTGATATATAGGTCTTATTAGTTCCTACTTTTTCGGCCAACTCGGATTGTGTCATTTTCTCTTGCTTCCGTGCGTCACTAATAATTTGCCCCACACAATAAGAGTATGCTTCTTTGCGAAACTCCTCTCTTTCTGGTGAGCCAACCTTGCCGTATAATTTATCTAATACAGCGTCCATACTCCCGATCTTAGGATTTGCTTGCATAATATTCATTTTTGAGTTTTAAAGCCTTTTCTATTTCGCTATTAGGGGTTTTCTGAGCCTTTTTCTGAAACCCATTGAATAGCATGACTATATTTCCATCATCAAAGATAAAGAAGGCCCGATAGATGTTTCTGTTATGGCTTGCCCTTAACTCGTACAAACCGTCACGGATTAGCTTAACGAAGTTCTTGTTAAGGCGTTCTTGCGTTTTAAGCATATCGAGCACATAAGAAACTTTTTTCTTTGCACCATCATCTAATGACATAAAGAAATCTATGAAATAATCTTCATAGTATAATATTTCTCTTTCTTTTTCCATAGTGCAAATATAAATTAAGTTTACATATATAACAACTTTAGATAGGCTTTTCTTTTATGTTTTCAGTTGCTTCCCATCGGAAAAGGCATTTCCTACCTTTTCGCCCACTCTCAAATAGTCGTTGTTGAATGGATCAAAGATGATGGGAGCGGCTTTAGCTACATTCACCTTGCCGTTCTCATCAAGTACACGCTCGTCAACACTGACATTTACGATCTCGCCACGGAGTATGCAAGTATCTGGATCGTAATCTTTCAATTTACATTCGATAGCCACGGCCAATTCGTCGATCAACGGAGCATCTACGAAGTCTGATTTTGTAGCGTGAAATCCTGCTTTGGCAAACTTGTCGGTAACTTTATTGCCTGACACGATACCTACATAATCACAAGCTACGACATGATCGGCATCTGCCATGCTTACCGTGAAAGCTCTACGCTTCAGGATATTCTTAACTGTCTTGTGACCGGCGCTAAGACACATGCTGATCTCATTCATCTCACTGATACCGCCCCAAGCGGCGTTCATCGCGTCGGGAGTTCCATCTTCTCCATACGTGGCGATAATAAATACGGGTTGCGGATAGCTCAAAGGCTTCGCTCCAAAATTCTTTCTCATAATCATTTATTTTTTAGTCCAATTCTTGATATCTTCTTCTGTCGCTCCGTTCATCAACTTCCCTTTTTGCCAGTTCACATCCGGATAGGCTTTCCGCAATTCACTCTCTGCGTTCGAGATATTGCTGCTGCCTGATGTGGCGAATGGGATAACGGTTTTGCCCGAGAGATCGTATTTCTCCAAAAAGGTGTTGATGAGTCTTGGGGCTTGATTCCACCAGATGGGAAATCCTAGGTAAACGGTGTCATACTCCGCTAGGTTCTTCAAATCATCGATAATGGCCGGTCGTGATGTAGGATCGTCCATCTCTACGCTGCTGCGTGAGGATTTATCCCGCCAGTTCAGATCGGCGGAGGTATAGCTTTTCTCAGGTTGGATCTTGTGAAGATCACCACTGACAATAGACGCGACTTGTTGGGCCGCTTTTTCAGTATTTCCCGACGCAGCATATTATGCTAATTGATTGTCAATAGTTTATGGTTTAAAAGATAGAAGCCTCAAAAATTTACTTGTTTTTTTGCCGAAAATCGAAGATTTAACACTTTTAACCTTAGTTTGTTTTCAAACGAAGGGAAAAAGAGAAAAATGACTCTATTTTGCTCTTAAATCTCCGTTTCGCAAAGATAGGGCATGTCTGTGATTATTTCGCTGATTATGGATGCAAAATCATAAATGAGTTCACGGATTTTTTAGCTTATAATTGGGGTGGTCTTCGATTTTGGTATAGCTATTTCTTTCTTCCCTCTTTTAGTTTTACTTTAATGCGTGTATATATGAATACAGGGATAAAGTAAAGTTACTTTTCGTTTGAATGGTCAAACTAATATTAAACAGACATAGCAAGGAGGGGTTGTTTACGCCTGTATAACGAATAGTATTTTATTTGTTAGTAGATGTATACTGTGCTTATGAATAATATGATGGCATTTAATTTTGAAATTCTATTCCAAATGATTATGTCTATGACTGATTATATGGCTTTGATGCGATTTTTTATGTGTAATGTATCATTAAATAAGTAAAAAGTAGTATCTTTGTATATTATATGATGAGTTAACATGGCAAAGAATACAATGGGGACTAAGTTGCCCCGAAAATTAGAACAAAAGATGTCCGTTGTGGGAGAACAGATTAAACTGGCTCGCTTGCGCAGGAATCTGAGTGTAGCTCAAGTGGCGGAACGTGCCACCTGTTCTCCGTTGACCGTGTCCCGAATAGAGAAAGGTGTGCCGACAGTGGCAATCGGAATATATTTGCGCGTGTTGTATGCTTTACAGCTTGACGATGATATTCTGTGGTTGGCCAAAGAAGACAAACTAGGGAAAACATTACAGGATTTGAGTTTGAAGACAAGGAAAAGAGCTTCGAAAAAGAGATAAAACTCACTTTTTTCTGCATATAAGTCGATAATGACTCTATCAGGATAAAAAATACAGCTTAAAATTTTGTATTATGCCATAAAAACATTATGTTTGCACTGCATAATAATGTGGGATATGAAATTTGTTGATAGAATAGATGAAGCAGCACGACTGAAGGATGCTCTTGCAAGAGAGAAATCCTCGTTAGTTGTGATGTATGGTCGCAGACGATTGGGTAAATCAACGCTTATTAAAAGGGTGTTGTCAGAAAATGATGTATACTTCCTTGCAGACCGTTCGGAAGGTCAACATCAGAGGGCATTACTTGCAAAAGTGATAGCACAGGTGTTTCCTGATTTTGAGAAGTTGTCGTATCCCGATTGGGAGTCGATGTTTCGTGCGGTTAATTATCGAACAGACAAACGTTTTACTTTGTGTTTGGACGAATTTCCGTATCTTGTGGAGCAATCTCCTGAACTGCCGTCTGTATTGCAGAAACTTGTTGATGAGAAACAGTTGAAGTATAATCTGGTGCTTTGTGGTTCATCACAAAATATGATGTATGGGTTGTTTCTTGATTCTACTGCGCCTCTTTATGGTCGTGCTGATGAGATAATGAGACTTACCCCTATACGTTTACCCTATATTCAGGAGGCATTGAACCTTAATGCGATGAACGCTATTGAAGAGTATGCTATATGGGGCGGTGTGCCGCGCTATTGGGAACTGAGGGAAAACAGAATTTCGCTTGATGATGCCATGTGGCATAATATCCTTTCTGTAAATGGGACTCTTTATGAGGAGCCGGTAAAACTGTTTCAGGATGATGTTAAGGATATAGTCAAGACTTCGACAATAATGTCTTATATCGGTACTGGTGCAAACCGTCTTTCCGAAATTGCTGCACGATGCAATGAACCTGCAACTAATCTGTCGCGTCCATTGAAGAAACTTGTTGATCTTGGTTTTTTGGAAAAAGATGTTCCGTTCGGGATTGATGAAAAGAATGCGAAAAAGAGCCTCTACAAGATTGCCGATCCGTTTATGGCATTCTACTATCAGTTTGTTGTCCCTAATCGTTCGTTCATTGAACTTGGTCGTCGCTTACCCATAGAACAGGCTTTGACTGCTCATTTCTCTGAGTATGTGAGTATGCAATGGGAAAAACTGTGTCGGGATGCCGTAACAGGAAATCTTGTTAATGGAGTAGTTTATGGCAAAGCAAAACGCTGGTGGGGCTCTGTTCTCAATGAGGATAAGAAGCCGGAACAAGTTGAATTTGACGTGATGGCTGAATCGCTCGATAAAAAGTATCTGTTGGTCGGAGAATGTAAATGGACAACAGGGGAGAATGGCAAACAGCTAACTGCTGAGCTTCTCCGCAAAGCTAATCTGTTGCCGTTTGCTAAGAACTACACTATCGTTCCTGTACTGTTCCTTAAGAACGCTCCGAAAGATGATGCTGGGAATGCAATGTTGTCGGAAAATGTTGTAGAGTTAATGAAGTAAAGAGATATCAAATTTACGATTTGACAGAGTTATTAGATGGCAAAAAAAACAATAAATAAAGAGCTTACAGGTGCACAGGACTTATACAATTTCTTGTTTGAGGCCTGTAATATAATACGCGGTCCTGTAAGCCAAGATAATTTTAAGGATTATATCACGCCTTTACTTTATTACAAGCGGATATCTGATGTTTATGATGAAGAAACAGAAGAAGCTTTAATATCAAGTGGTGGTGATAAGGAGTATGCATCTCTGCCAGAACAACATCGTTTTGTTATTCCTGATGGTTGTCATTGGCAAGAAGTCCGAGAGCGTACAGAAAATCTTGGAGCTGCCATAGTCGGTGCTATGAGGCAGATAGAGATAGCAAACCCAGATACATTGTATGGGGTGCTATCTATGTTTTCATCTCAGAAATGGACTAACAAAGCAATACTCAATGATAGCAAGATTCGTGACCTGATAGAACATCTATCAAAACGAAAACTTGGTAATAAGGATTACCCTGCGGACTTAATGGGTGATGCTTATGAAATATTATTGAAGAAGTTTGCCGATGATAGTAAGGCTCAAGCTGGAGAGTTTTATACTCCTCGTTCTGTTGTGAGATTATTAGTGCATATTCTCGATCCGCAACCGGGGGAAACTGTATATGATCCTGCTTGTGGTAGTGGAGGAATGCTTATCGAAGCTATACGATATATGCACGATGATTCTCTTTGCTGCGGAAGTATATTCGGACAGGAAAAGAATGTCGTGAATGCGGCCATTGCTAAAATGAATCTATTCCTGCATGGTGCATCTGATTTTAATGTAATGCAAGGCGACACATTGAGAGACCCAAAAATTCTTCAAGGTGGTAATATCGCCAAATTCGATTGTGTTATAGCAAACCCCCCATTTTCTCTTGAAAATTGGGGAGCAACGGAATGGAGTTCAGATAAATATAAGCGCAATATCTATGGCACACCGAGTGATAGTTGTGGTGACTATGCGTGGATTCAGCATATGATATGTTCTATGTCTTCCGGCAAGGGGCGTATGGCTGTTGTAATGCCGCAAGGTATTCTGTTTCGTGGAAATCAAGAAGCAGAAATAAGGAAACAATTAGTCGAAAGTGATTTGATAGAAGCCGTTGTTACATTAGGAGATAAATTGTTTTATGGAACTGGACTTTCACCGTGCTTTTTGATAATACGAAGAATGAAACAGGCTCATCATTCCGGACGGATTTTGATGATAGATGGTTCCAAAATTCTAACTCAAAAGAGAGCGCAGAATATTTTAGAAGAGAATGATATAGATAGGTTATATTCACTTTATCAAAATTACTCCGATGAAGAGGACTATTCTCGAATCGTTACATTGCAGGAGATAAGAGATAAAGAGTATAATCTTTCGCCCAATCGCTATGTGGTTTACCACAAGGAGGAAATTCGTCCTTATGCGGAAGTGTTGGCTGAGTTCAAACAAGCATACGCAGATGTGAAGCGATTGGAGAACGAATTTTCATTACTCATTAACGCATAATCAATATGGCAGAAAAAGTAAAACAATATCGTCTTCCTGATGACCCTATTACGCTCGATGAACTTAAAAGTTTCCTTTGGGCGGCTGCCACTCATTTGCGTGGTCAGATTGATGCTGCAGGATATAAAGAGTATATTTTCCCTTTGCTTTTTTTCAAACGCATTTCCGATGTTTATGATGAACAGTTTGAAGGATTTGTGTGTGAAGGAGGAGTTGAGTATGCAGGTATGCAAGTAGAAGATCTCCCCATCCGTATTCCTGATGGTGCGCACTGGAGAGATGTTCGTGAGGTGACGGAAAATGTTGGTAATAAATTAGTCGAAGCATTTATTGCCATTGAGCAAGCCAATCCTGCTAAGGAAATGGATGGTAGAAAAATCGGAGGATTAGAAGGTATTTTCGGACCTAAGGATGGCTGGACCAATAAGGCGAAGATGCCTGATAATATCATTACTTCGTTGATTGAGGATTTTTCTAAATATACGTTGAGCCTAAAGGCTTGTCCTGCCGATGAGATGGGGCAGGCATACGAATACCTTGTTGGAAAGTTTGCCGATGATGCCGGAAATACTGCTCAGGAGTTCTATACGAATAGAACAGTCGTTCAACTTATGGCTGAGATACTGCAGCCACAACCGAATGAAAGCATTTATGACCCAACTTGTGGTTCCGGGGGTATGTTGGTTAAATGTTTAGACTATCTTCGCAACAAAGGTGCAGAGTGGCAGAGTGTACAGGTGTTCGGACAAGAGGTGAATGGCTTGACTTCTTCTATTGCACGAATGAATCTTTATTTGAATGGAGTTGAAGATTTTTCGATTGCATGTGCAGATACGTTGGAGCATCCTGCATTCTTGGATGGCAGCCATCTTCGTAAGTTCGACATTGTTCTGGCAAATCCTCCTTATTCAATCAAAGAATGGAATCGTGAAAAATTCATGAATGATAAGTGGGGACGTAATTTCTTGGGAACGCCTCCGCAAGGAAGAGCTGATTATGCATTTTTTCAACATATTATTGCTTCGATGGATAGAAATACTGGTAGGTGTGCTATATTGTTTCCCCATGGTGTACTATTTCGTGATGAAGAATATGAGTTGCGCAAAAAATTAGTTGAAATAGATATTGTAGATTGCGTAATTGGACTTGGTCCTAATCTATTTTTTAATGCTTCTATGGAGGCTTGTATTATTATCTGCAAAAATAGAAAAGAAGATAGTCATAAAGGTAAAGTTATTTTTATTGACGCAAAAGGAGAGGTATCAAGAAAGAATGCTGAAAGTTATTTAGAAAATACTCACATCCAGAAAATTATTTCTGCTTATGAAAATTTTGAAGATATAGAATATTTTGCAAAAGTTGCTGATATAAATGATATAGATAATAATAAGAGTTTGCTTAGTATACAAAGTTATGTCAAGCAAAAAGGAACAAATGAAATATACATTTTGGATGAATCACTCCCAAAATGGATTGAGGCTTCAAGATCAATGCATATCGAAGTTGCTAATCTTTTAAGTATGCTAAAATATGAGTAGGGTAAAGTTTGGAGATGTCGTTAAAGATGTGAAGATAAATATAGATCGTCTAAATAATCCGTATGAATACTATGTTGCAGGCGATCATATGGATTCGGAGGATTTAACCATACATAGGAAAGGATGTTTTACAACAGATGATGTTGGACCTGCTTTTATTCGTGTATTTAAACCAGGTCAGATTTTGTATGGTTCAAGAAGAACATATCTAAAGAAAATAGCAGTTGCTGATTTTGAAGGAGTATGTGCTAATACTACTTTTGTTTTTGAAACGAAAGATCCTCATGCATTTGAGCAACGTTTGTTGCCGTTCATTATGCTATCAAAGGATTTTACGACTTGGTCGATAGCTAAATCAAAAGGTTCTACAAATCCTTATGTGTTATTTTCTGATTTGGCTGATTTTGAGTTTGAATTACCTCCATTAGAGGAACAAAAAGTTCTTGTTGATAAATTATGGGCAGCCTATCGATTGAAGGAGGCTTATAAGAAACTACTTGTTGCCACTGATGAAATGGTGAAATCGCAATTTATCGAGATGTTTGGTAATCCTGTTACGAATACAAAAGGTTGGAAGACTGCTAAGATTAAAGATGTCGCCCCGGAAATGCCTTCTAAAGAGCAACTATCTGGCAAAATCTGGCTATTGAATCTTGATATGATAGAATCAAATACTGGTAGGATAATAGAGAAGGTCTATGAAGATGTTGAGAATGCTTTATCTGTTCAATCCTTTGATGAAGGGAATGTACTATTCTCAAAATTAAGGCCTTATTTAAACAAGGTTGTGATACCAGATGAGCCTGGAATGGCAACGACAGAACTGGTTCCATTACGTCCAGAGCCTAGTAAATTGCATAAAGTATTTTTGAGTCATCTGTTGCGGGGTAATCAGTTCGTTAATTATGCAAATGATATAGCTGGAGGTACTAAAATGCCACGAATGCCGCTCACTGAGTTAAGAAACTTTGATTGTATCTTACCGCCAATGGACAAACAACTTGAATTCGTTTTCATAGCAGAACAGGTCGATAAATCAAAATTTGAGTTGAAGCAGTGTATTGAAAATATCGATAAAGTCATAAAGAGTTTAATAAACGGATAGAATAAGAGAGATACGTTGATAGCTGCGGCTTAATTGGATAACAAATTTATTAATAATATGATAGAGAATCTGATTAATGACATAGAGCAGGCTATGCTGGGAGTTTTAAACAATGAGCAAATGAGTCAATTACGAAAGGTGCTAGATTATGCCTTTCGTGATATCAACGTGTCGTCTAAGAACAATGAAGAGTGCAGTGGTAATAGTGAATTAATAGATAGTTTTTTGTCGGCTAAACGAGTCGAAGGTTGTTCGGATAAGTCGATGCACTATTATCGAAGTACATTAAATAATGCTATCAGGAAAATAGAAAAAAATATTCGCCATATCACTACTGATGACTTGCGTAATTACTTAAATGATTATCAGCAGACAAGCGGTGCTACAAAGGTTACGGTAGACAATATACGTCGCATTTTGTCAAGTTTCTTTTCATGGCTTGAGGATGAGGATTATATTGTGAAGAGTCCGGTACGTCGGATTCATAAAGTAAAAGTCGGAAAAACAGTCAAAGAAACATACTCCGATGAAGCGTTAGAACAAATGCGTGACCATTGCGAAGGTATTCGCGATTTAGCCTTGATTGATTTGTTGGCCTCTACTGGTATGCGTGTCGGGGAGTTGGTCAAACTCAATCGGAACGATATAGACTTTGAAAACCGGGAATGCATCGTTACCGGTAAAGGAGATAAGCAACGTCGAGTTTATTTCGATGCTCGTACAAAGATACATTTACAACGTTATTTGGCAGAACGGATAGATGACAATCCTGCCCTGTTTGTTTCATTATTAGCACCTTACGATCGCTTACAGATAAGTGGTGTGGAAATACGTTTACGTCGTTTGGGGCGTGAATTGAATATTCCTAAGGTGCATCCTCATAAATTTCGCCGTACGTTGGCGACAATGGCGATAGATAAAGGTATGCCTATAGAGCAGGTCCAGCATCTCTTAGGGCATCAAAGTCTTGATACAACATTGCAATATGCTATGGTGAATCAGACAAATGTAAAAATGTCTCACCGTAAATTTATTGGTTAGTATGTCGCAATTTATCGAGATGTTTGGTAATCCTGTTACGAATACAAAAGGTTGGAAGACTGCTAAGATTAAAGATGTCGCCCCGGAAATGCCTTCTAAAGAGCAACTATCTGGCAAAATCTGGCTATTGAATCTTGATATGATAGAATCAAATACTGGTAGGATAATAGAGAAGGTCTATGAAGATGTTGAGAATGCTTTATCTGTTCAATCCTTTGATGAAGGGAATGTACTATTCTCAAAATTAAGGCCTTATTTAAACAAGGTTGTGATACCAGATGAGCCTGGAATGGCAACGACAGAACTGGTTCCATTACGTCCAGAGCCTAGTAAATTGCATAAAGTATTTTTGAGTCATCTGTTGCGGGGTAATCAGTTCGTTAATTATGCAAATGATATAGCTGGAGGTACTAAAATGCCACGAATGCCGCTCACTGAGTTAAGAAACTTTGATTGTATCTTACCGCCAATGGACAAACAACTTGAATTCGTTTTCATAGCAGAACAGGTCGATAAATCAAAATTTGGCGACTTCAAATCGCAATTTATCGAGATATTTTATGGCATGGAAACTACTCCTGTAAAAGATTATATTGATGATTCTTTTCCTGGTGAATGGGGTACTGAAGATAAGGATGGTAATGGAGTAAAGGTTATACGTACTACAAACTTCACAAACTCAGGAAAGCTGAATCTTGCAGATGTTGTTACCCGCAGCATTGAAGATAGGAAGGTAGTTAGAAAGCAAATTAAAAAGTACGATACCATACTTGAAAGATCAGGTGGAACTGCTGATAATCCGGTGGGTAGAGTTGTGCTATTTGAAGAAGATAACTTGTTTTTGTGCAATAACTTCACGCAGGTTTTGAGATTCAAAGACGTTGATCCAAGGTTTGCATTCTATGCATTATACTACTTCTATCAGACAAATAGAACTGCAATCAGAAGCATGGGAAGCAAGACGACAGGAATTCAGAATCTCAACATGAGTAAATATTTGGAAATCGGCATTCCAAATGCATCAGATGAGGATCAGAAAGCGTTTGTTACAATTGCAGAACAAGCCGATAAATCAAAATCTGTCATTCAAAAAGCTTTAGTATATTTGAATGACATACAGAGTGACGAATTAGGGAAAATCGCTTAATTATTAAATTGATAACAATAAAAACCATAGATATGTTTAACGAAGACAATACAGTGGAGCAAATGCTCATAGAAGCTGCAACCCAAAGTAGTTGGCAGTATGTAAAGTCACAGGATATACCTCGTAGTTCTGATTCTGTCCTTGTTGAATCATGGCTATTGGAAGCTCTTGTCAGGTTAAATCCAATAACACGTCAACAAGCGGAGCAAGTTATTTATAAACTCCGTGCTGCTATTACTTGTGGAGGTAATTATGATGAATTGGTGACTGCCAATGACCGTTTTCGTACATTATTATTTAATGAAAACACAGAGCCTTTTGGAAAGGATGGTGAATATATACCTATCAGATTCTTTAGCGAAGATGCGGTCGAAGATTATTGTGTAGTGACCAATCAATGGGAGTTTCCACGTAGTTCTGTTGAAGGAGGTAAACGTTTGGATTTGGTTTATCTGATAAATGGAATTCCGGTTTGTGTTGGTGAAGCAAAATCTCCTGTTCGCCCTCAGATAACATGGGCTGACGGAGCCATTGATATGCTGCATTACGAAAAGAGCATTCCAGAAATGTTTGTTCCGAATATATTAACCTTTGCTACAGAAGGTAAAGAACTTCAATATGCCGGCATCTGTGCCCCTGTTGACAAATGGGGACCTTGGTTTAATGATGAAAGTCGTCAGCATGGTACAATAGAGTCGGTTAAAAGTAACGTAATGGGGTTGGTTCAACCAAACCGACTGCTTGATATATATCGTTACTATAGTGTTTTTACAGGAACATCATCAGGCAAAAAAATAAAAATAGTTTGCCGTTATCAACAATATCTAGGTGGTGAAGCTATTGTTCAGCGTGTCTTAAATACATATCGAGAGAAACAAGGTCCGAAGAAAGGTCTTATTTGGCATTTCCAAGGTTCGGGAAAATCATGGTTGATGGTATTTGCTGCCCAAAAATTACGTTTGCAGAACGAATTACATGCTCCCACAGTTGTTATCGTTGATGACCGTATTGATTTGGAAGATCAGATAACGGGCGATTTTACTCGTGCTGATATTCCTAATATAGAATCTGCAAAGACAAAAGATGAGTTAGTTGCATTTTTCAAGCAGGATCAGCGCAAGATTCTGATAACGACAATTTTCAAGTTCGGAGATGTTGATAATGTACTGAATGAAAGAGATAATATCATTTTATTGGTAGATGAAGCACACCGAACTCAGGAAACCTCAAATCCGCAACTAAGCCCTTGAACGTCCTTATTGCGTTTACACGTCCTCTCATTACTGAATTTGCAGATAATTTGAACTTGAAGCACCCACTTCTGCCTACAATATCCCCTTACCC